>JBEIQK010001052.1:0-1887 GCA_040376505.1 Alphaproteobacteria bacterium
CGATCGACCTGCCGGCCGAGACCACCGCCACCCTGCTCCAGCAGGCCGCTGCGCCCAAGGTCTTCCAGGGCGACGTGGCCACCTGGTATGGCGAGCTCCCCGTGCAGAAGGTCGGCGCCCACAAGCTCGACGACGCCATCGCCGTGCGCGATCTGACCACCGGCGCCGTCACCTCTTGTACGATCTCCTCCTTTGGCGCCGCCACCCTGGGGGTGCCGCACTTTGGCTGGCGCGAGGCGCCGATGAGCACGCCCGGCTGCGGCTCTCCGCGGATCGTGGCCTCGCTTCGCTGCGAGCTCTCGCCGGGCCGGCCCTTCGCCGTGAGCAAACCTGGACAGACGGTCTGGAAGGAGCTGGGGCCAGGGCCGGCCTCGGCGCTCAAGGCCCTCGACGCCCACCCGATCTGGAAGGAGCGCCCCCTGGCCGACGAAGAGCGCAGCACCAAGGTCCTGCGCTACGGCCTGAACGGCAAGGAGCTGCACCTCGTCATCGGCCACCGCAGCACCGAGGGCGGAGCCTGTGGGGGCGTCGAGCAGACCCTGGCCGGACTGTTCACGCCAACCGGCGAGGCCGTGTGGCCGATCCGGCCCCTGGAGGTCACCGAGGTGCTGGGCGTGGCCGATCTGGAGGGCGACGGCAAGCCGGAGCTCGTGCTGTCGGTCTTTCCGGCCAGCACCGTGGTGATGCGCGCCTCGGGCGAGGCCGCCGCCACCGCCGAGATGGCCTACTGCGACTGCCCCTGCGGAGCGGCGGCCGCCGCCGCGCGGTCGTGCTAGGTTGGCCGCTCGGAGAGAGGTATGAACAAGGTCTTCCCTTCGGCCGCCGCGGCGGTCGCTGACATCCCCGATGGCGCCATGCTCCTCGCCGGCGGCTTCGGACTGTGTGGCATCCCCGAGAACCTGATCGCCGCGCTCAAGGCCCAGGGCACCCGCGGCCTCACGGTGGTCTCCAACAACGCCGGGGTCGACGACTTCGGCTTGGGGCTGCTCCTCCAAAGCCGGCAGATCGCCAAGATGATCAGCAGCTATGTGGGCGAAAACAAGGAATTCGAGCGGCAGTACCTCTCAGGAGAGCTGGCGGTCGAGCTCTGCCCCCAGGGCACACTGGCCGAGCGCATCCGGGCCGGCGGTGCGGGGATTCCGGCCTTCTACACCCCCACCGGAGTCGGCACCCTCGTCGCCGAGGGCAAAGAGGTGCGCGAGTTCGACGGCCGCCGCTTTGTGCTGGAGCGCGCCCTCATCGGCGACTTCGCCCTGGTCAAGGCCTGGAAGGCCGATCGCCTCGGCAACCTCGTCTACAAGGCCACGGCCCGCAACTTCAACCCGATGATGGCCACCGCCGGGCGCATCACCATCGCCGAGGTCGAGGAGCTGGTGGAGGTGGGCGAGTTGCACCCCGATGAGGTGCACACGCCCGGCATCTTCGTGCAGCGGGTGGTGGTGGGCTCCACCTTTGAGAAGCGCATCGAGAAGCGCACCGTTCGGGAGGGCTAGTCATGCCGCTGTCACGCACCGCCATGGTCCGCCGCGCCGCCGAAGAGCTGCGCGATGGCTACTACGTCAACCTGGGCATCGGCATCCCCACCCTGGTGGCCAACGAGATCCCGCCGGGGATGGACATCATCCTGCACAGTGAAAACGGGCTGCTGGGAATGGGGCCCTTCCCCACCGCCGCCGAGGTCGACGCCGACCTGATTAACGCGGGCAAACAGACCGTCACCGCCCTGCCCGGCGCCAGCTTCTTCTCTTCGGCCGACAGCTTCGGCATGGTGCGCGGCGGCCACGTCGATCTCACCATCCTCGGCGCCATGCAGGTGGCCGAAAACGGTGATCTGGCCAACTGGATGATCCCCGGCAAGATGGTCAAGGGCATGGGCGGCGCGATGGA
>JBEIQK010000379.1:0-6108 GCA_040376505.1 Alphaproteobacteria bacterium
CCATGACCTTGAGCGGGCCCTTGCCCGAGGGGGGCGGCGGCTCCGCCTGCTTGGCCGGCATGCGCGGCTTGGACTCGACCAGGGCGATGGGCGCGCTCGGGTTCTTCGGGTCCTTCAGCAGGTGCGGCACATCGCCGAAGACCTGCTGGATGATGTTGCCCGTGTCGTCGAGCTTGAAGTCGCCCACCACGACGATGGTGGTGTTTTCGGGCGTGTAGTACTGCTTGACGAACTTGTTGACCGCCTCGACCGTGAGGTTGTCGAGGGTCTCGTGGGAGCCGATGCCGATGCTCGCGTAGGGGTGCCCTTCGGGGAAGAGCAGCTTGTGCAGCGACACCCAGGCTTCGCCGATGGAGTTTTCGTAGTTCTGGCGCAGCTCGTTGCGGGCGATGTCGCGCTCGAGGTCGAGCTCGAGCTGGGTGACCCCGGCCACCGCGTCGCCGCTGATGCGCTTGGCTTCAAGCTTGAGCAGCGGGATCAGCGCGTCTTTCGGCGCGATGGTCATGTAGTCGGTGAAGTCATCCCAGGTGCTGGCGTTGAAGGAGCCGCCGAGCTGCTTGATGAGGTCCATGTTCTTCGGCAGGTCGCCATGCTTCGCGCGGAAGCACAGGTGCTCGATGACGTGGGCCATGCCTTCCATGCCCGGGTAGTCCGAGGCGCTGCCGTGATCGATGACCGAGGTGATCGAGACAATCGGCTGCGTGTGGTCCTCTTCGAAGAGGATGCGAAGCCCCGACGGAAACTGGTAGTCCCGGATGGGGATCGAGTAGTCCGAGAGCTTGAGCTTGTAGTCGGCCGACGGGATTGAGCCAGCCTGCGCTGCTCCAGGCCAGGTGGCGAGCGCTACCAGAACGGACCATGAGGCGATCATTGCGGCTCCTACGAGAGGCAAAGCAGTGGTCCCGCTGCAACGCCCTCGCGCCGCTCTGCGGTCCCCTGGCTGCTGCTTATGCCCTGACAGTCCGCAGTGTCAACCGACCGAAGCCGCGTAAAGCACGGCAGGCGAGAGTAGAAAAAAATAAACCCGCCCAGATGGGCGGGTTTATTTGTTTAGAGTGGTGGAGCTGAGGGGGATCGAACCCCTGACCTCAAGAATGCCATTCTTGCGCTCTCCCAGCTGAGCTACAACCCCATATCTCTCTTTGGCGACTGACCCGCTGGTTCGAATCAGGTGCGACCGCTCTGACTTGAAGGAGGACCGTGAGGTCTTTTCTTCGCGCCCGCGGCGTCGCTCGCCTCAGGTGCCCCCTTTATATACACGCCCCGTCGAGCGCGCAAGTCGAAATTATCGGGCGCCCCCATCATCGGCCCCGTCGCCCCCCGACACGACCACCGCCTCGGCCGACTTGTTGGCGTTGGGGCGCGCTTCTGCCTGCTGGATCTTCTCATCGAGCTCGCGGATCCGCTCCACGGCCCGGGCCACGCCGGGGTGCTGCAGCTCGCCGCCCTCCTGCAGGGCCCGCACTTCGCGGCCGAGCTTGGCGTACATGGCGTTGCGGTCTTTGCGAAGCTGGTGCAGCTCCAAGCGGTGGCGGCCCTCGGAGGCGGCGCGCTCCAGCTCGACCTTTCCGCGGGCGAAGGCCACGCGGAGCAGGCCGCCAAGGGCCTCACCGAAGATACTGGTGGCGTCGGTGAGCGGATCGCGGCCGCCGTCGGCGCGGCTCTCAGAGCTGGACATGAGGCATCCTTCGGGGCCGCCGGCGCGCTGCCAAGGTCGGGCGCGCGACAAGCCAGGAGCGCGGAGGTACCCTTGGCCCCACACAACGGCAAGGCGCGCCGCGCCGCAGGGAGCAGCACACCATGAACCTCGTGACGGGGGCCACCGGCCGGGTCGGAACGGCCCTGGTGCGCCAGCTCCGCGCGGCGGGCCAGGAGGTCCGCGCGCTCGTGCGCAAGGGCAGCGAGTACTACTGGCTCAACGACACGGGCTGTCGCTTTCAGTTCGGCGATCTGCGCGATCCCGAGAGCCTCTCCCGCGCCCTGCAGGGGGTCACCACCCTCTACGTCGCCTCCGGCCCCCGCCTGGAGACCCGCGACAACCACCATGGCAACGTCACCGAGGCCGGCCACCGCGCCCTCTTCGGGCTGGCCCGCGCGCGGGGCCTGCGTCGGGTGGTGCTGCTCTCCTGCCTGGGCGCCAGCCGGGTGCCGGGGGTGCGCGCCTTTGAGGCCCGCCTCCAGGCCGAGCACGACCTCGCCGAGGGAGGGCCCCCCTTCACGATCCTGCGCAGCAGCCTGCATGAGCACCAGGCCCTCGACCTGCTCGAACGCGCCGAGGCCGGTTGGGGGCCCAGCGGCGGCGAGCGGCCCCTCAACCCGATCGCCATCGCCGACATCGCCGCCATCGCCATCGCCGCCGGGTCGGGGTCGAGCTGGGAGAACCGCGTGCTCGAGGTGGGGGGCGCCGAGGCCCTCACCGGCGCCGAGCTGCTCCGCCGGGCCGCCGCCGCTGCGGGTCGCCCTGCGCCGGGGGGGCTCTCCCCGCGCCTCGCCCAGGTCCTCAGCCGGCTGGGCCGGCCGGTGCGTCGCTACGCCCACCGCCTCGCCGAGGATCGGGCCTGGCTCCACGAGGATCTCGCGGTCGACGGCCTGATCGGGGCGCGGGTGAAGGGGGGGCCCCTCTCCTCCTTCGACCAGGCCTTGCAGGAGGCGGTGGGGGAGCGGGCCGCGATGGCCGACCCCGAGGAGCGGGAGCGCCGCATGGTGCACCCCCAGTTCTACGCCACCGTCTACCAGCCCGGCGTGGCCCGCCTCGGCGACCTGCCCAGCGGGCCGCCGCCGCGGCGCACCTGACTCAGTGACCGCCGCCGGCCTTGGCCGGCGACCGCGCGGTGGCGCTCCACACCCGAACCGAGAGCAGCAGGCCCACCAGGGCCACCGGGATCAGCGAGATCGGCCAGATGTACCAGTTGCTGGCGGTCTTGGCGGCCTCGCCATTGGGCAGGATGATGCCGTAGAGCACCGACATCGTGCCGGTGCCGGCGTAGACGAAGCCGTCGATGATGCCGACGGCCACGCCGGTGTTCTTGCGCCCGCCAAAGTCCATGCTGGCCGTGCCCGAGAGCATGCCGTGCACGCCGATGATCAGCATCGACATCACCACCATGATCGGGCCGAGCGCGTTGGTGTCGTAGGTGAAGGTGAGCAGGATGCCGCCGGCCAGCATGCCGCCGTAGAGCACCGCCGCCACCGGCCCGCGCCGCGAGCCAAAGACCCGGTCGGAGATCAGCCCGGCCACGATGCCACCGGCGATGCCGGCGCAGCAGAGCAGCATCCCCCAGTTCTCGTAGACGAAGTTCTCGGTGAGGCCCACCTGCTTCGAGAAGGTGCGGTACCACTGCATGATCGCCTGGCGCAGGAAGCCCGAGCAGAACTCGATCAGCGCGATGGTGAGGATGACCGGGTTGCTCAGCATCTTCTTGAAGATGGCGACCACGCCCAACCGCGGCCCGTCGTCGCGGGCGTCGCCCGGGTCGAAGTCGGTGAGGCCAGCCTCCCCCGGGGTGTCCTTGACCAGCGCCGCCACTGCCACCGCCGTCGCGATGAGGACGGCCGCCGGCACATAGAAGACCATCGCGATGTCATTGGGGAAGTGCTTGATCAGCAGCGCCGACCAGTCGTAGGCAAAGTAGATGCCGAGCGAGATCAGGATGCCGAAGATGCCGCCAAAGGCGCCGCGCTCGCGCACATGAAACCAGGGGGCGTTGACCTTGACGATGGCGACCGCGCCAAAGCTCTGGAAGTACATGTTGGCGCCATAGAGCACCGAGTAGGCCGGCACCCAAAGGCTCTGCTCGATCTTCATGTGGGTGAGCAGGCCCATCAACAGGTTGGCGACCGCCGCCCCGACCGCGCCCACCAGGATCGTGGCCCGCCCGCCGAACTTGTCGGTCAGCGGCCCGTTGATCAGGAAGGAGAGCCCGTAGACCCAGGTGCCCACCGCGAAGATGGTGGCGAAGTCAGTGTTGTCCATCCGCTCGCCAAAGGCATCCTTGGCGACGGTGAGGTTGTAGCGCCCCATGTAGAGGAAGGCGTAGCAGATGCCGATCGGCAGCCAGTTCTGCACGCGCCGGCGCAGGAATTCTGGCGAGTGCCCCAGCTCCACCTTGGGGAGTCGGGCGTAGACCACCCCCACCACAGCGAGCAGGATCAGGATCGGCAGGAGCTCATTGAGCCATTCGGGCATGCAGGCACCTCGGTGCGCGCAAGCCTACTCCACGCGGATGCCGGAGGGGCGCTCCACCGGGACGATCGGGCCCTGGCGGGCCACCGCCTCCGCCGCGTCGAGCACAAGGAGCTCGTGGCGCACGAAGGTCGGGAGGGCCAAGCCCAGTTGGGTCTGGGCGTGCTCGGCGACGAAGGAGTTGGTGGCGACGACGTAGCGGCGATCGGGATCAACGGGGAGCCCGCCCACGTCAAGCCGCACCAGCTCGGGCGCGCCCAGGCGCAGGCGCCACTGGTAGCGCAGGCCCGACCACTGGAGCGCCCCGCGGCTGCGCGCCAGCTCCCCCACGAGGCCGCGCAGCACCACCGCGGAGAGCTCGTCTCCGCGCAGCTCGAAGGTGGCGACCTCGTTGGGGAAAGGAAAAACCGCATACAGATCGCGCCGCCGCAGCGTCCCAGGCTCCAGCCCGGCCCGCACCCCGGAGCCATTGTAGACGCCGACGTCGGCCCCCACGCCCTGGCGCACCACCTCGGCGGCGAAGCGGCCGATCGCGCTCTCGCCCTCGCGGCGTTGGCGCATCTCGCCGGTGACGCTGCCCAGAACCGCGTCGTAGCGGGCAGAGACCTGCTCCTGCCAGCTCTCGACGAGGGAGACCATCTCCGCCGAGGGCTCCGCCGGCAGGGCAGTTGGATGCAGGTCGACCAGCTCGTCGGAGAAGGCGACGATGGCGCCCTCCTCGACGGTGAGCCGCGCCACGCCAAGCTGCCGTGCGTAGCTGCCGGCCTGGACGATCCAGGTCTGGCCCACCTGCTCGGGCGGCTGCAGGGCGGTGTGGCTGTGGCCGCCGACGATCAAGTCGAGTTCGGGCACCTCGCGGGCGAGTTGGCGATCGGCCTCGATGCCCAGGTGGGTGAGGGCCACCACCAGATCGACCCCCTCCCCCATCGCGCGCAGCTCGCGTTGGGCGGCCGCTGCCGGCGCCTCCACGGCGATCGGCGCCATCGCCTCGGCGCTGGCGAGGTGGGGCAAGGCGGCGGTGGTGAGGCCGATCACGCCCACGCGCACCCCGTTGCGCACGAAGACCTTGTGGCGAAGCAGACCCGGGAAGGCCGGCTCGGCGGGGCGCTCCGCCTTGTGCAGGTTGGCGGAGAGCACCGGCACGGCGCTGGCCCCCACCAGCACGGCGGCGTTGCGCCAGCCGCGGTCCATCTCATGGTTGCCGAAGGTCCAGGCGTCACAGCCGGCGGCCTCCAGCAGATCGAGCATCACGCCGCCGTAGACGTCGTGCTGGCGCATCTCCATGAGGGGGGTGCCGGTGAGGATGTCGCCGGCGTCCAGGTAGAGCAGCCCGTCTTCGCCGTGGGCCTGGCGGAGCGCCTGCAGATGGGCGTCGAGCGCGATGAAGCCGCCGATCTCAGGCCGATCTGGCAGCCACTCTGCGGCGTTGGGCAGAAAATGGGTGTGCAGATCGTTGGTGTGGGCGATGACCACAGCGCCCGCAGGCAGCCGGGGCGCCGCAGCGCCGGGCGGCCGGCAGCCACCGAGGGCCGCTAGCCCGAGGAGGGCGAGGCGAGTAGACGTCGCAGCTCCTCGTTCTGGGGGTGCCCCCCGGGCCCGTGGAGCCGACGCAGCACCGTCCCGTCGGCGGCGATGAGCCAGGTCTGGGGGATCTTGTCGTAGGTCAGGCCCAAGCGGGCGATGAAGTCGGACGGCGCGACCTCGGGGCGCAGCACCAGGCTGGGCCAGGTGAGCTGGTGGCCGATGGAGAAGTTCTCCACATGCTCGCGGATCTCGTCGGGCT
This sequence comes from Alphaproteobacteria bacterium, assembly GCA_040376505.1. Lineage (GTDB taxonomy): Bacteria > Myxococcota_A > UBA796 > UBA796 > UBA2385 > JBEIQK01. Next base: position 5,967 of record JBEIQK010000379.1, read on the forward strand.
CGCCGCGCGGATCGAAGAGATCCCACGAGATGCCGAAGACATCGACCTCATCACCCAGGCTCGCCGCCAGGGCCTTGAGCGCGGGGAATTCCTCGACGCAGGGGATGCACCAGGTGGCCCAGAAGTTGACCAGCCGAGGCCG
>JBEIQK010000352.1:0-6440 GCA_040376505.1 Alphaproteobacteria bacterium
CCCGGCCCCACCGCCCTCGCCCCATGCCCCACCCCATGCCTCGGCCTCGCCCGGGGGCCCCGCCCGCGCCCCCCCCCCGGCCCCCCCGCCCCCGCGGGCCCCCCCCCCCGGGCGGGCGCCCCCCCCCCCCCGGTCCCCCCCCTGCAACCCCACCCCCCCCCCCCCCCCGCCGGGGGGGGGCCCGCCGCCGGTGCCTTCGAGGGTGGTGCCGTCGAAGAGGATGTCGAGCCAGCGCCCCTCGCCGTCGAGCAGGCTGGCGGCGCCGGCGGGCTCGGTGGTGCAGGCCCCCTCCACCGCGCCGCTCACGCCCATCAGGTCATCGAAGATGACGGCGTCGAAGGCCTCGCCGACGAGGCGGCCGCGCACCACGAGGTAGCGCACGCCCAGGCTCGCCACCTCGGCGCCATTGAGCACCAGCTCCGGCGACTCGCTGTCGGCCAGCCAGGTGCCCGCGGCGAGCTCGCCCTGCAGGGCGAAGCCGTCGTCGATCTGCAAGACCGCCACATGGGTTTCGGCGCTGTCGCCCTCCACCTGCACGGCGCCGCCGGCGGCGACAAGGCGCTGGCCGTCGGCGTCTTCGATGGTGGCCACCCCATAGAGGGCGGCCCCCTGGTAGGTGGTGCCGTTGCCGTCCGACACGCCGTTGTAGTCGACGAAGTAGCCGTAGCCGTCGAAGCGGGTGCCGGTCTCCGACGTGCAGGCGTCGGCCCAGTAGACGGTGTCGTTGGTCACGCCGAAGGTGGGGCAGTAGCCGTCGTCACCCGCGGCGAGCAGGGCCTGGTAGCCGTCGATCAGCGGGCTGGCGTCGAAGGAGACGAAGCGGGCGGCGGCGGCCTCCAGCTCGGCGGTGACGGCGGCGGCGTCGAAGGGCGGGGCGGTGACCTCCTCGGCCGGCAGGATGTAGGGCGCCGCTTCGACGTCCTCAGCGCCGTCGGCGGTGGAGTCGGTCTTTTCGCCGCCGCAGGCGAGGAGCAGCGTCAGCAGAGGCCTCATCTCAGTCTCCTTCGGCCTCGGTGGGGCCGGCATCGCAGGTGAGCCAGACCGCCAGACGGTAGCGGTCTTCTTCGGTCACGCCGCCGCTGGGCGGCATCCGGGCACCCTCGCCCGTGGCCACGGCGAGGATGGTGTCGGCCAGCGCGAGGGCCTCGCCTTCGCTGTCAAAGGAGACCGCCTCGGGGGCGCCGTAGCGGTTTGGGCTGGTGCTGGCGTGGCAGGACTGGCAGCTCTCGGTGAGAAAGCCGCGGCCGAAGTTGTCCCAGGTGGTCACCGGCGCGGTGGCGCAAAGGCCGGTGTCCCCCGCGATCTCCTTGTCGCCATCGGCCTCATCGCCGGCGCAGGCGAGGAGCAGGCAGAGCAGCCCGGCCCTCATGCCAGGATCCCGCTGAGCGGGTCGGCGTCGGCGATGTGCTCGGCGGGATCGAGGCCGGCGAGCTGCAGGAGCGCAGCGCCCACGGCCTCCACCGCCAGGACCGGGCCGTCGTCGGCCACCTCGGCGGAGCCCATGTCGACGCCAAGGCCGGTGTGGCCCTCGTCGTAGGCGCCGACCACGCGATCCGTGGTGAGGCCGGGGCCCACCAGCATCATGCTGGTGTAGGGCCAGTGATCCTTGCCCAGGGTGGCGTTGAGCAGCGGCGTGCGGCCCAACTCGGAGAGCACGACCACCACGGTCTCCTCGGAGAGCGGCGCCCCCGAGGGAGCGGCGGTGGACTCCAGCAGGCCCATGAGCTGGTTGATGCCGGCGAAGAGGCCCTCCCAGAGCGTGCTCTGGTCTTCGTCGTTGTTGGCGTGGGTGTCCCAGCCGAGGCCCCCGCCGGCCCCAGGGAAGCCCAGGGTCACGCAGCGGCTGAGCCCCCAGCCAAGCGCGTCTACCGCCACCGCCGCCTGGGCTTCGAGGCCGGCGCCGCCGGTGAAGTCCATCACGTAGCGGTAGTCCTTGAGGCCGGCGGCCTTGCCGAGCGCGTCGGCGTAGGCGCCGGTGAGGCGTTGGGCCTGGCTGGACTGGGCCCCCAGCACCCGGGCCCCGCCACGGCGCGCGAGGTAGGCGTCGACGATGCCCTGGGCGGCCCGCGAGGGGGCGTCGATGGCCAGATCGCTCTGGTCGAGGATGCGCCCGGAGAGCAGGCCTTCGAGCTGGCCGGCGGCGCCGGTGCGGGCCACGGCGGTGCCGTAGGAGCCGGGGAAGCTGGGCCCGCCGAGCACGAGGTGGGGCAGGGTGTAGCGGTCGCCGGCGGCGGCGGCGATCAGGGTGGCCCAGTCGGGCAGGGTGCCCGAGGTGCTGCCCGTGAGCGCGATCATCGTGCAAATCTCGTGGGCGATCGAGCGCACCTGCATGCCGTTGATCACCAGGGCGCGGTCGGCGTAGCCCTCGAAGAAGGCCCGCACGCTGGGGCGGCTGGGGTGGTCGATGTAGCCAATGCCGCCGGCGCTGGCGCGCTCGGCGTCGGGCTCCATGTCGACGTTGTTGCTGTCGAGCTGGTCGGCGAAGACCCGGGTGGGGTCCCAGCCGCCGTTGTTGAAGAGGAAGATGAACTTGAGGTCGGCGGCGGCGGGCCCGGCGGCGAAGGCGGGCCTGATCCCAGCGGCGCAGAGCGCTGTGACCGAGGCGGACAAGAAGTGTCGGCGGTGCATGGCGGCTCCGGGCATCAGTAGAAGAGGAAGTCGGGATCGCGCAGCAGGGCGGCGAGGAGGCCGGTCCAGGCCTCGGCGGTGTCGCCCTCGGCGGCGTACAGCGCCCCCCACAGCTCCAGGTTGGCCGTCACCTCGGGGCCGTCGGCCTGCACGGTGGCGCCGAAGATCTCGCGGTGGAGGTCGACGATCTGGGCGGCGATGGCGGCCGAATCGCTCTCCAGGGTGGCGGAGAGCTCGATCCGGCGCAGCAGGCGGCGCTCGCCAGCGGGCAGGGCGGCGTCGCTGCGCACCACGAAGTCGGCGGCGGCCTGGGCGAGGCGCTCCTGCACGAGGAGGATGGTGGCGCTCGGGCTGGTGGCGCTCTCGGTGACGGTGAGGCCGTCGACCCCGCCGCCGAGCGTGCGCAGACCGACCGTGTCGTTGTGCAGCAGGGGCAGGCCGCCGGTGGTCCAGGTGAAGCCGGTGAGGCCGGCCACGCTGCTCTCCAGCAGGTCGATGGTCTTCATCTTGAGGGTGGCGGCGCCAAAGGCCTCGGCGGAGGGGTCGTCGACCTCGGCGGCGGCGTAGCGCGGATCGTCCACCACGCTGCGGATCAGGCTCTTCAGGGTGAGGCCGCCGGCCAGGAAGGCCTCGCGGTGGCTGGAGAGGGCGTCGGCGTCGTCGAGGCCGACCTTGCGGCGGAGCAGGGCGCCGTAGACCTGCTGCACCGCGCACTCCGGGAAGCGGTTGTCGCCGGCGATCTGCTGGCCGAGGTCGGCGAGGCTCTGCCCGGGCTGGCCATAGTAGGCGGGGCCCACGCCGAGGAAGCTGTCGTAGAGGTGCTCGCGCTCGGGGTGGTAGGCGCGCATCTCGATGGGGCTGGTGTCGTCGAAGGCCCAGAAGCCGAAGAGGTAGGCGGCGACGGGATCCAAGCTGACGTGGCAGCTCACGCAGTCGGGGTTGTTGTGCACCGCGTCGGCGACGGCGGCCTCGTCCATCAGGTCGAGGTTGCGGTCGAAGGTGATCGGCCGCACGAGGTAGTCATTGCAGAGGAAGATCCGGCTGATCGCGTTGGCGCGCTTGCGGTTGGCGTTGCTGTCGGTGGAGCGGTAGCGCCACCACAGGCCGTTGGTGGAGAGCAGGCCGGCGGGGGGCCGGCCGTCGGTGTAGCGGGCCTGCTGCCAGCCGGTGGCGCCCGCGGGGTAGTCGAGCGGCCACATCGCGGCGGTGGTCTCGTTGGCCATCGTCCAGTCGGCGGTGACCACCGTGGTCCAGGGCAGATCCTGGGCGGCGACCGCGCCGACGATCCGCAGGGGCTCCTCGCCGATCGAGGTGGCGAAGGCGACGGCGTCGTCGACGCCGACGGCCTGGGCCGAGAGGCTCCAGCTGTCGGCCTGGGTGAGGAGGATCTCGCTGTAGAGCGCCCGCACGCGGCCCTCAAAGCGCGGATCGGCCAGGAACTGCTCGGTGAGCGTGTCGAGGGCCGCCGGATCGGCCTCCACGGCGGCGAGCTCGTCGGGAGTGGGCATGACGCCACGCAGATCGAGGGAGCGCCGGATGAGCTGGCCGGCGGCGTCGCGGGTGGGGATGGCGCTCGCCGACAGGGCGACCGGGGCCTCGACCGGGGCGGCCGGCTCGTCGGCGCAGGCCAGGAGCAGCAGGAGGAGGTTCACCATGGCAGCTCGCTCCAATCCAGCAGGGGGCTGGCGTCCATGCAGGCTTCGCCCACCACCGCACCCTGGGCGTCGGTGACGGTGCCGCAGCCATCGCAGGCGCCGGTGAGGCGCAGGGTGTCGGGCTCGATGTCGAAGGTGACGGTCCACCAGGCGCCCAGGGCGTCGCGGACAGAGATGGCGCCGGCCGGCTCTTCGACGCAGGGGAAGCCGAGCAGCTCGTCGCCGATCAGGATGCCGTCGGTCTGCACCGCGGTGGCCACCGAGGAGAGGCTGCCGACGGTGCCCGCGAGGGTGAGGTAGCGCAGGCCGCCGGTGGGCACCCAGGCGCCGTAGAGGGTCAGGGTGGGGCTGCCGCCCTCGGCGAGCCAGGATTCATCGGCGCTCTCGCCGCCCCAGGCAAAGCCGCCCTGCACCACGGAGTAGAAGGGCTGGTAGCCCTCGGGGTGCAGGCCGACCGCCACCGCCGCCTGGCCGCCCAGCTCGAGCTGCTCGCCCTCGGGGGTCTGGATGAGGCCGCTGCCGTAGACCGAGAGACCGTCCCAAAGGGCGCCGTTGCCCTCGAGATCGACCTGCGCGTAGACGGTGCGGGTGCCGTAGCCCGAGAAGGAGGCGCCGGCCTCGGTGGTGCACTCGGCGTACCAGAAGACGTTGCCGTCGGCCTCGTACCAGGCCGGGCAGCCCGCGTCGCCATAGGCGAGGGCCTGATCATAGGCGAGCAGCACCGGGTTCGCGTTGTAGCGCAGGATCCCAGCGGCGAAGTCATCCAGGGCCGCCGAGACGGCCTCGGGGTCAAAGTCGCCGGCGACCGGGCCCTCCCCTTCGTAGACATAGGGCGAAGGCTCGATCGCATCGGCCTCTTCGACCGCGGGAGGCGCGGTCGAGGCCTCGTCTCCACAGGCCAGCAAACAGAGGAGGAGGGCTCGCATGAGGACCTCAGGATGAGGGAGAAAGCGCCTGTTGCACGCCAGTTGAGACCGAAGGATAGCCGGCCTTGGGGGACATCGACACCCCGAATGGATAGACAGCGAGCACCAGGGGAGCGCGGTCGCTGCGCCCTCGACGCCGCAGGGCGGCCGCGCCCTTCAACCTGCTTGCAAGAATGTGGCCGCACGACAGCGCGGCGGGAGTTCCGAATGGAGACCTGGAAGCGCGCCCAAGGGCTCAGCGTCGCCACCCTCGCCGAGGGCGCCACGGTGGGCCGCCTCGAAGACTTCCTCTTCGATCTCGAAGACGGGCGCATCTACGGCTGGCGCATCAAGGGCCCCGGCGTCTTCGGCAAGGTCGCCGGCGTGGCCGCCACCGAGCTGGTGCTGCTCGGGCGCGACCTGGCCTTCATCAAGGCCGAGAGCGGCCTGGAGTACGCCACCGGCAAGGCCGGCGCCCTGGAGGGCAAGGCCTGGGCCAGCGCCTACCGCAACACCTCGGCGATCAGCCGGCGCGGGCAGCCGGCCGGCGCGGTCGAAGACTATGTGCTCGCCCCCGACGGCCAGCGCGTGAAGGGCCTGCTCCTCAAGGGCGGCCGGCTCCTGCCCCTGGAGGGCCGCGTGCACACCGGCCCCGGCGCCGTCATCTTCGAAGACATGGATGTGCTCGTCGATCTGGGCGAAGACGACGACAAGACCGACTGGTGGGCCCGCTTGAAGGGCGCCCTGGCCAAGGCCCCGGCCGAAGAGGAGACCACCGAGCTGCCGCGCGAGGAGCGCTGATGTGGGGGCTCCTCGCCGCCCTCTCCTGCGCGCCCAAAGTCCTCACGCCGCCGGCGGCCTCGGGGGAGGTGGTGATCCTGGCGATCAACGACACCTACCGGATCGAGGGGGATCGCGAGTCCAACCGCGGCGGCCTCGGCCGCGTGGCGGCCCTGCGGCGCTCCCTGGGCCAACCCGACGCCCTGGTGCTGCACGCCGGTGATCTCCTGGGGCCCAGCTTCCTCAGCCGCACCTTCGCCGGCCAGCAGATGATCGACGTCCTGAACCTGCTCGACGGCGACGACGCGGCCTTCGACCCCTACCTCTTCGTCACCCTCGGCAACCACGAGATCGACGAGGTCAAGAGCGCCGCGGTGCTCGACGCGGTGGTGGAGTCCTCGCAGTTCACCTGGCTCATCGCCAATCTGCAGACCACGCCGCTCCCCGACGGCAGCCCCTCGGTGGCGGCGGC
>JBEIQK010001088.1:0-1738 GCA_040376505.1 Alphaproteobacteria bacterium
CGGCCGAGCGCCCCGATGGCACCCCCGCCTGGGTCGCCCTGGGTTGGGCCTGTGACGCCGCGCCAGCGGTGGCGGCGGTGGCCCGAGAGGCCGGCGCCGCGCTGTTGGCCGAGGGATCCGACCTGGAGCGGGCGGAGTGGTTGGCGCTACTCCTCGGTCGGGACGAGGCCCTGTTGCTGCGCCTCGTCGCGGAGGTCCCCGCCTGGGCCGACCACGCCGACCCCCTGGAGCCCCCGGCTCCGCTGGGGCGGCGCATCGTCGCGGCGGCCCTCTCCTGCGTCGACCGCCGGGCGATGCTGGACCGGGTGGCGCCCCTGGTCGACCGCTTCGCCGCCTGGGAGGACTGGCTTCGCGCCTGGGTCACCGTCGACCCCGATGGGCGCGGCCTCGTCGCCCTCCAGGCCCACGTCCTCGCCGGGCGCTCGCTCGCCACAATCGCCGGCTGGCTCGGCGTGGTCTACGGCGCCGAGGCCCCCCAGTCCTTGGCGGCGGCGGCCCGGTGGGTCAACCGCGCCGAGGCCCCGGTCCGCGACCGCTTCTACCGGGCCGCCCTGGCCCACGCAGCGCCCCCGCACCAGGCCCTGCTGGCCTCCCTCCGCGCTGGCGACCCCCGCGCGCTGGGGTAGGCCCGCCGCCAGAGGATCGAATGCCCGAAGGACCCGAGGTTCACCGCGCCGCCCGCCGCATCGGCCAGGCCCTGGAGGGCCAGGTGCTCACCCAGGTCGACCTCGGGCTCGACCACCTGTTGCCCTGGGAGCCCCTGCTCCGCGGCGCCACCACCACCCGCGTCGAGGCCCGCGGCAAGGCCTTTTTGCTGCACTTCAGCGCGGGGGTCACGCTCTATGTTCACCTCCAGCTCTATGGGCGCTGGTATGTCCAGAAGGCCGGTCAGTGGCCCTCCACCGGTCGGTCGCTGCGGGTCGCCCTGCACACGCCCACCCACATGGCCCTGCTCTACTCCGCCTCCGACGTGGCCCTGCTGGAGCCAGACGACCTCGCAGGGCACCCCTACCTCCAGAAGCTCGGCCCCGACCCGCTCAGCGCCGCGGTGACCCTCGACGATCTGCGCGCCCGCGTGGCCGACCGCACCTTCGCCCTGCGCCGACTGGGCGGCCTGCTCCTCGACCCGGGCTTTGTCGCGGGCATCGGCAATTACCTGCGCTCCGAAGTATTGTTCGAGGCGGGTCTGTCGGCCACGCGGCGGCCGCGCGATCTCTCGCCGACCGAGGCGGAGGCCCTCGCCCAGGCCCTGTGGACCCTCCCCCGCCGCAGCCTGGAGACCGGCGGCATCACCGCGCCGCCGGAGCTCGTGCGCCAGGGCAAGGCCGCCGGCGCGCCCCGTCGCCAGTGGCGCCACCTCGTCTTTTCGCGGGAGGGCCGCCCCTGCCCGCGCTGCGGCGACGCCATTTCCCGCCAGATCGTGGCCAGTCGGCGTCTCTACGCCTGTGCGCGCTGTCAGACCTGATCGGCCCGCCGTCGCACAGTCCACGGTTGGCGCGCAACGGGCAAAGGCCGCAGCGCGCGGAGCGCCCAGTCGGGGCTCCGCGCGCGCCCGTCTCCCCCTCTCGGGGCCTGTCGACTACTGCACCAGTCGGATGCAGTACCACCAGCCGCCGCCGATGTACTCGCAGTACCACACCGAGTTGGCCACCAGGAGCGGGTCACCCTCCTCGTAGTCCACGCTGTCCTGGGCGCCGGGCAGCTCCATCGGGTCCATGTGAACATTCCAGGAGACCTC
>JBEIQK010000305.1:0-7205 GCA_040376505.1 Alphaproteobacteria bacterium
ACGGCGTGGGGCCCCTCCCCGCCGACTTCGAGCGCAAGGGCACCGATCTGCTCGGCTGGAGCATCGAGGCCGGCCGCGCCCACCTCGACGTGGCCCTGCGCCACCCGATCGCCCTGTTGGCCAACGCGCTCGGCACCCCGCCCGCCGACTGTATCGCCCAGGCCCACGCCGCCGGCGTCAAGGTGGGGGCGCTCTGCGGCAAGGTCAAGCAGGCCCTGGCCCACAAGGCCGCAGGCGTCGACATCATCATCGCCCAGGGCACCGAAGCCGGCGGCCACACCGGCGACGTGGCCGGCATGGTGCTGACCCCCGAGGTGGTGGACGCGGTGGGCGACACGCCGGTGCTGATGGCCGGCGGCATCGGGAGCGGCCGGCAGATGGCCGCCGCCCTGGCCCTGGGCGCCCAGGGTGTCTGGACAGGCTCGATCTGGCTCACCACCAGCGAGCACCTGCCCTACAACCCGGCCATCGTCACCGAGAAGCTGCTCGCCGCCTCCTCCGACGACACGGTGCGCAGCCGGGCCCTCTCGGGCAAGCCGGCCCGCCAGCTCCGCACGGCCTGGACCGATGCCTGGGAGTCCAAACACAGCCCCGGCTACCTGCCGATCCCGCTGATGTGGATGGCCCAGGCCGAGGCGGTCGAGCGAATCTACCACCACGGCAACCGCGCCCTGGCCGGCAGCCCCGTCGGCCAGATCGTCGGCCGGATGAACGAGGTGCGGCCGACCGCCGCGGTGATGGCCAGCCTGATCGAAGAGTGTGAAGCCACCCTCACCCGCCTGGGCGGAGGCCGCGCATGAGCAAGCCCGAGACCGTTGACTATGTCGTGATCGGATCGGGCTCGGCCGGCGCTGTGATCGCCGCCCGCCTCGCCGAAGACCCCAATTGCAGCATCCTGGTCCTCGAAGCGGGGGGCATGGACGACAAGTTCTTCTACCAGCGCCCCGGCGCGCTGGGCCTCGTCTACCAGGTTCCCCAGCTCAAGGCGGCGGCCGACTGGGGCTACTACACGGTGCCCCAGGCCCACCTCGATCAGCGAAAGATGCCCTACACCCGCGGCCGCATCGTCGGCGGCTGCAGCACGGTGAATGGCATGCTCTATGTGCGCGGCCACCGCGACAATTACGATCGCTGGGTGGAGCTCGGCTGCCCGGGCTGGGGCTATGACAGCCTGCTGCCTCTGTTCAAGCGCTCGGAGAACCACCCCGACGGCCCCTCGGCCTACCACGGCGCCAACGGCCCCTTGCAGGTCACCCGCCAGGAGGGCTGCAGCCCGGTCAGCGAGGCCTGGAACGCGGCCGCCAGCGCCGTCTGCGGGGTGCCGGTGCTCGACGACTTCAACGGCGAGCGCCAAGAGGGGGTGGGTCTGTATCACCAGACCGCCGCCAAGCGCCGCCGCTCCAGCGCCAGCGTGGCCTTTCTCCACCCGGCTCGCGAAAAGAACCAGAAGCTCCGTTTGCAGACCGGCGCGCTGGTCACCCGCCTCGTGGTCGAGGGCGGCAAGGTCTGTGGCGTTTGCTACGAGGCCGAGGGCGCCTCCCACGAGGTGCGGGCCAACGCCGAGGTGATCCTCTCCGCCGGGGCCATCGGCAGCCCGCAGATCCTGATGCTCTCCGGCATCGGCCCGGCCGACCACCTGCGCAGCCTCGGCATCCCGGTGGTGCACGATCTCCCCGGCGTCGGCGCCAACCTGCACGATCACCTCTACGCGCCCATCCGTTTTCATGGCACCAAAGACACAGGCCACACCTCCACGGCGCCGCACTTCCTCTGGGGCATGTTCCGCGACTTCGCCTTCAACCAGGGCTGGTTTGGCAAGACCTTCCTGGAGGCCGGCGGCTTCGTAAAGACCAGCCCCAGCCAGCCCCGGCCGGATCTGCAATTCCTGACCATCCCCTGGGCCTACCCCGAGCCGAATGACGACACCCTCGAAGGTCAGTCGATCGCCAAGACGCCCTCCTTTACGGTGCTGGCCATCCTGCTCTACCCCAAGAGCCGCGGCAACCTGCGCCTCGCCAGCAAAGACCCCAAGGCCGCGCCGCTGATCGACCCCAACTACCTGCACGACGACGCCGACATGCAGGTGCTCCTCCACGGGCTGCGCCTCGCCCGCACCATCGCGAAGACCGCGCCGCTATCGGCCTTCATGAAGGGAGAGGCCTTCCCCGGCCCGGCCACCGAGAGCGACGAGGCCCTGCGCGCCCATGTGCGACTGGCCAGCAAGACCGTCTACCACCCGGTCGGCACCTGCAAGATGGGCCAGGACTCCCTCTCTGTCGTCGATCCGAGCCTGCGCCTGCAGGGTCTGCCCGGCCTGCGGGTGGCCGACGCCAGCATCATGCCGGAGATCGTGGGCGGCAACACCAACGCGCCCACCATCGCCATCGGCGAGCGCTGCGCCGATCTGCTGCGCGGGCGCGCCTAACGCCGCAGGCCATCCAGCATCAGGGGGGTGGCCTCGGTGTCGGCCTCCTCTCCGAAGAAGGGGCAGAGGTGCCCATAATCGGGGAGGATGTGCACCCGGTGCTGGCCCGGCTGGCGGCGGTTGAACCAGCGGAAGGACTCGACCTGGCTCTCCGGGAGGAAACACTGGTTCCGCTCGCCGGTGAGGAAGGTCCAGCGCACCCCTTGGGGCGGGTCCACCTCGGAGAAGTCGACGGGCAGGCGCGGATCGTCGCCGTTGCGCACGAGGTGGCCAGCGTCGACGCAGCGGGCCATCTGGCGGAAGAAGCTGAGCGGCACGGCGGCGAACTCGTGCTTGAGCCACTCGTGGGTGGCCGCGCTCAGGTTCTCGTGGCGCCAGAGGGCCGGAAAGCCCGAACCATAGGTGAAGCTCACCAGCCGGCAGACATCGTTGTCGCACTCGTTGTGCGCCAGCAAGGCCGCCTCGACCATCAAGCGCAGCGGCAGCTCGTCGGGCGGGCGGAGGCCCCAGGAGGGATCGAGCACATCGGTGATCGACCCCAACAAGGGCAGGGCCACCGTCGACTTCAGCCGCGAGCCGAGGGGCACCCGCAAGAAGAGCGAAGAGGCCGACGAGACGATGTGACTGACCGCCGGCAGCAGGCCGGCGAGGGCCGACATGGTGAAGCTGGTGCTGCCCTGACAGTGCACGATGGCCTTGACCCGGCTGGCCCCGGTCTGGGCCACGATGGCGTCGACAGCGGCGGGGTAGTCGAAGAGCGCGGCCTGATCGAGATCCCACTGGCAGGGCTCCAGATCGATGCTGGCCCGCCAGTCGAGCAGCCAGACGTCGTAGCCCTCGCGCAGCAGGCGGCTCACCAGGGTCTCGCGGGTGGGCGGGCGAAAGAGGTTGCTGCGCACGCCGGCTCCATGCACCAGGAGCACGGGCCCTTCGTGCGGCGGCTTCGGGCCGTGGACCCGCACGAGGCGCAGCATGCGGCCGTCACCGGCCAGGAGGGGGATCCGCTCATCGGTCATGGCAAGAGGGCTCGACATCGACACACCCGGGGTTGAGGGCCTGAAGAAGCGAACCTGTAACGCCCAGATCGGCCATCCGGCGACGCCGCCGTTGGGTTAGCCTGGCTGCGCGCCTCCGCACACCTCCACCGGGCACCGCCCCCCAGGCAACACGATGGTCCGCTCGATCTCCTCGCCAGTTCATGCGATGAAAGCCCACTACGACGTGATCGTCGTTGGCTCTGGCTATGGGGGCGGCGTCTCGGCCTCCCGCCTCGCCCGCGCCGGCCGCTCCGTCGCGCTGCTGGAGCGCGGCCGCGAGATCCTGCCGGGCCAGTACCCCGACACGGCCGCCGAGGCGGCCAAAGACATGCAGATCCACCTGCCGATCGACGGCGAGAAGAGCCAGCAGATCGGCCCGAAGACGGGGCTCTTCGACTTTCACCTCTCCAAAGACATCAATGTGCTGGTGGGCTGCGGGCTCGGCGGCACCTCGCTGATCAACGCCAACGTCAGCATCCGCCCCGACGGCCGCGTGCTCACCGCACCCCAGTGGCCGCGGGAGATCCGCGAGCGCCCCACCGACCTCGACCGCTACTACGGCCGCGCCGAGCGCATGCTGCGCCCGCAGACCTACCCCGACAGCCGGCCGCCCCTGGCCAAGACCGCCGCCCACGAGGCCGCCGCCGCCGCTGTGGGCGGGCCCTTCCGCAAGACCGCCATCAACGTCACCTTCGTCGATGGCCCGAGCCCGGCCGGGGTCGACCAGAAGATGTGCAACAACTGCGGCAACTGTGTCTCGGGCTGCAATGTCTCGGCCAAAAACACCACCTTGATGAACTACCTGCCCGACGCCCACAACCACGGCGCCGAGATCTTCTGCGAGAGCAGCGTGGACTGGATCGAGGCGCGGGCCGACGGCCGCTGGGTGGTGCACTTCCAGGTGGTGGGGGTGGGCCGTGAGAAGTTCGGCGACGACACGCTCTTCGTCACGGCCGACGTGGTGGTGCTGGCCGCCGGCACCCTGGGCACCAACGGCATCCTGCTGCGCAGCGAGAAGAAGGGGCTCGCCCTCTCCTCCCGCCTCGGCCACCGCTTCACCGGCAACGGGGATGTGCTCGGCTTCGCCTACAATTGCGACCGGCCGATTCACGGGCTGGGCTGGCTCGATCCGAAGCACGAGAGCCGGCACCGCGAGGTGGGGCCCTGCATCACCTCGGTCATCGACATGCGCCACACCGACAACTTCGAAGAGGGCTACATCCTCGAAGAGGGCAGCGCCCCGGGCGCCCTGTCGGCGGTCATCGCCGCCGCCTTCGCCCAGGCCGCCGCCACCATCGGCACCGACGAGAAGAAAGAGGGCCTGCTGAGCGAGCTGGAGGAACTTGGACAGTCGGTGAAGAGCCTCTTCACCAGCGGCCAGGAGGGCGCCACCGACCGCACCCAGACCTACCTCATCATGGCCCATGACGATGGCGAAGGCACCATCGGCATCGCCGGCGATGATGTCTGCCTGACCTGGCCTGGCGTGGGCAAGCAGCCGATCATCGTCACCGCCAACGCCGCCCTGCAGCGGGCGACCGGCGCGCTGGGCGGCACCTTCATCCCCAACCCGATCTGGACCGACCTCTTCGAGCACGATCTGATCACCGTCCGCCCGCTCGGCGGCGCCTGCATGGCCGATGACGCCACCGGCGGGGTCTGCGATCACAAGGGTCGTGTCTTCAACCCCGCGTCGCCGGGCGGTGTGCACGCCGGCCTCTATGTGAGCGACGGCGCCCTCATCCCCCGGCCCCTCGGCGTGAACCCTCTGTTCACGATCTCCGCCTTCGCCGAGCGCAACGTGCAGCTCCTCTGCGACGACCGGGGCTGGGTCTTTGAATCCGACACAGACTCCAAGCCGGCCGAGCGCCCGGCGCCCAAGGGGCCCACGGTTGGCGTGCGCTTCACCGAGACGATGAAGGGCTTCATCCAGGCCGGTGATGGCGACTTCAACGCCGCCTACGCCGCCGGCGAGGCCGCGGGCAGCCGCTTCGCCTTTACCCTCACCATCTCCGCCGACGACGCCAACGTGCTCATTCACGATCCGAAGCACCCCGCCGAGATGACCGGCACCGTCGACGCCCCCAGCCTCTCGCCCCACCCGCTGCGGGTGAGCCGCGGGCACTTCAACCTCTTTGTGCAGGACCCCAACGACCCGGCGGTCAAGCGCATGTGGTACCGCATGCTGCTGCACGAAGAGGGCGGCCGCTGCTGGACCTTCCAGGGCTACAAGGTGGTGCGCGACGACCCGGGCGCCGACATGTGGCCCGACACCAGCACGCTGTACATCACCCTGTGGGAGGGCGAGGCCGACAGCGGCCCCGTTGCGGCCCGCGGCGTGCTGCACATCAAGCCCGAGGACTTTACCAAGCAGCTCACCACGATGGAGGCCTATGGCGCCGACTCCACCTTCTGGAGCCGGGCCCGCACGCTGGCGGCCTTTGGCCAGTGCTTCGCCGGCGCGCTGTGGGACTCCTACGTCGCCGACAAGGTGCGCTAAGGCCCGCCGGCCGCGGCCCTACCGGGGGTAGAAGCCGCGGCCCTCTTCAGCGAAGCGGCGCAGCAAGGCCGGCGGGCGAAAGCGCTCGCCGACCGCGTCGGCCAGGGCGTCGGCCGTGGCCACGAAGGCCGGCAGACCCACGCCATCGATGAAGGAGAGCGGCCCGCCGGTGTAGGGCGCAAAGCCCCACCCGAGGATGGCGCCCACATCGGCCTCGCCGGGGTCTTCGATGACGCCAGCCTCGACGCAGCGCGCCGCTTCGAGGGCCTGGGTGTACAGAAAGCGGGTCACCAGGGCCTCGACCGTGGGCTGGTCGGCCCGGGCCGGCCACTGGGCGCCGAGCCCGCTCCACAGGCGCTTTCCGCCGTCCATGCCATAGTCGTAGAAGCCCTGGCCCGACCGTTTTCCGGTGCGGCCCTGACCGTCCACCAGGGCTTCGAGCACCACCGTAGACGGGTTGTGCGGGGCCGCGTCGCCCAGGTCGGCGCGGGTCTGGCGGCCCACCTGGGCCATCAGGCCCAGGCCCACCTCATCGGCCAGGGCGAGAGGCGGCATCGGCATGCCCGAGCGGCGGCCGGCGGCCTCGATCAGCGTGGGCGCGATGCCCTCGGCCAGCATCGCCATGCCCTCGGTGATGTAGGTGCCAAAGACCCGGCTCGTGTAGAAGCCGCGGCTGTCGCGCACGACGATGGGCGTCTTGCCGAGGGCCTGCACCAGATCGAGGGCGAAGGCCAGCGTCTCTTCGCTGGTGGCCTCGCCGCGGATGACCTCCACCAGGGGCATGCGCTCCACCGGCGAGAAGAAGTGCAGGCCGATGAAGCGGTCGGGCCGCGAGGAGGCCGCCGCGAGGCCGGTGATCGGCAGGGTCGAGGTGTTGGAGCCGAAGATCGCCTCGGGCCCCAGCACCGCGTCGGCGGCGGCGGTGACCTGGGCCTTCACGGCCCGATCCTCAAAGACGGCCTCCACCACAGCGTCGCAGCCGGCGAGGTCGGCATAGTCGGCGGTGGGGTGGATGCGCCCCAGCAGGGCCTCTTTTTGGGCCGGCGTGCTCTGACCGCGGCTGATCTGCTTGTCGAGGCGCTGGGTGGCGTAGGTCCAGGCCGCCTCGGCGGCCTCGCGGCTGCGGTCGAGGATGACCACCTCAATGCCCAGCCCAGCCGCCACAAAGGCAACGCCGGCGCCCATCAGGCCGGCGCCGAGACTGCCGATGCGGGCGGGCTTGCGGCGGGGGACGCCGGCGGGC
>JBEIQK010000889.1:0-2529 GCA_040376505.1 Alphaproteobacteria bacterium
AACCGCTGCGCATCCTCTCCACCATCGCCGAAGAAGACCTGCCGTACACCGAGCTGGTGGTGGGCGACTGGACGGTGATGAACGAGCTCAATGGCCGGGCCTTTTACACCGACTACCCCGACGACGCGACTGGCTGGCAAAAGGTCCACTACACCGATGGGCGGCCCGCCGCCGGGGTGCTCTCCACCAACGGCATGTGGTGGCGCTACACCAGCACCGACTCCAACGCCAACCGGGGGCGGGCCAACGCGATCAGCCGCATCCTGGTCTGCAATGACTACCTCGCGCGGCCCATCGAGTTCGACCGCAACGTCAACCTGCTCGACGCCGACGCCCTGGCCGACGCCCTGCAAAACAATCCCGGCTGCGTGAACTGCCACGCCACCCTGGACCCCATCGCCAGCTATCTGTACGGCTTCTACCACTACCTCTACGACGCCAAAGAAGAGATCACCGGCTACCACCCCGAGCGGGAGGGCATGTGGTCATCCGCGACGGGCGTCGCTCCGGCCTGGATGGGTGAGCCGGGCTACTCGCTGGCCGACCTCGGTGAACAGATCGCCGCCGATCCACGCCTGCCCTCCTGCTTCGTGGAGCAGGTCCACGAGCGCATCCTGGGTCGGTCCGCCGAGATCAGCGACATGAACAGCCTCACCGCCCACCGCGAGGCCTTCCTCGAGTCCGGCCTGACGGTGCGCTCGGTCTTCCGCTCGGTGCTCGCCCAGCCGGAGTACCGCGAGGGGCTCCGCCCCGACGGCAGCCTCGCCCGGCGGATGATGAGCCCCGACCAGCTCGCCCGGGTGCTGGAAGACCTGACCGGCTTCCGCTTCTACACCGACGGCTACGATCTGCTCCAGAGCGACACCTACGGGGTGCGCACGCTGGCGGGCGGGGTCGATGGCGTCTACGCCACCCGGCCCGCCACCGAGCCCAACGCCACCATGCTGCTGGTCCACGAGCGCCTCGCCCAGGCCGCCGCGGACTACGTCGTCAACCACGACAAGTCCGCCGACGCCCCCCGCGATCGGCTCTTCACCCGCGTCGCCTTCACCGAGACCCCCGACCGGGACCGGGAGACGATGGCCCTGCAGATCCAGGACCTGCACCTGCGGCTCTTCGGCGCCGTGGTGACGGCCGAGGGCCCCGAGGTGGAGGCCAACCTCGCCCTGTGGACAGAGCTGTATGCGCTCTCCGGCGATCCAGCGGAGGCCTGGCAGGGCCTGCTGACGGTCTTGCTGCGCGATCCCGACCTGCTTGTCTACTGAGGCGCCGATGAAGTCCAACCGCATCTTCCTTTCGCGCCGCGGCCTGCTTCACCAGGGCGCGCTCTCGCTGGGCGCCGCCGCCCTCGGGGCCGCCGCCAGCCGGCCGGCCCGGGCCGCCGAGGTGGCCTCCCTCTCCGGCAGCGACCTCAAATTCCTCTTTGTGGTCTGCTACGGGGGGTGGGACCCCACCCGTGTCTTCGCCGCCGAGCTGGACAATCCCTTCGTGGACATGGAGCGCGACGCCGAGCTGGAGAGCGTCGGCGATCTGCGCTGGATCGCCCACACGAGCCGCCCGGCGGTCAGCCAGTACCTGCGGGCCCACGCCGCCCGCTCGCTCTTCTTTAATGGCGTGCTGGTGCAGTCCATCGCCCATGAGAATTGCCTGCGCATCCAGCTCACCGGCTCCACAGGCCAGGATCGCAGCGACTGGGGCGCCATCCTGGCGGGCGAGCGGGCCGAGGCCTTCGCCCTCCCCCAGGTGGTGGTGGGCGGGCCCTCCTTCCCCGGCGACTTCGGCGCCTTCGTCACCCGCACGGGCACCGGCGGGCAGCTCACCGATCTGCTCACCGGCGACATCGCGGCGCGCAGCGACATCCCGGTGGATGCGGTCGATCCGCGCGCCGAGTCTGTGATGGATCGCTACTTGCGCCAGCGGGTCGCCGCCCGCGCCGCCGGCGCCGCGGCCGGCAGCGACGCCGCGCTGATGGACTCCTTCGCCCGGGCCTTGGAGCGCGAGCAGCTGCTGAAGAGCCTGCGCGACGATGTCCCCTGGAGTGCTGCGACCTCCTTCTCCGGGCAGGCTCGCCTCGCCCAGGAGCTGATGTCCCTCGGCCTCTCGCGGGTCGCGACCCTGTCCTACGGCGGCTACGGCTGGGACACCCACAGCCAGAACGACACCTACCAGGCCCTGAATTTTCAGGGTCTGTTCACCGAGCTGCTGGCGATTCAAGAGCGGGCCTCGCGCCTGCCGGGCACCGTGGCGGCCACCCTCGCCGAGGAGACCGTGGTGGTCGTGCTCTCCGAGATGGGCCGCACGCCTCAACTCAACGGCGCCGAAGGCAAGGACCACTGGCCCTACACCGCCACCTTGATCACCGGCCCCAACGTGGCCGGCGGGCGCGTGATCGGCGGCTATGACAGCGCCTACTACGGTCGCACCCTCGATCCGGCCACCGGCGACATGGTCGATGGGGGGGCCAACCTCTCCAGCGACGTGGTCGGCGCCACCCTCCTCGCCCTGGGCGGCGTCGACCCGACCGCCTAC
>JBEIQK010000800.1:0-2943 GCA_040376505.1 Alphaproteobacteria bacterium
AGCGCGTTGGGCTCGCCGTCCGTCAGGAACACGACGTAGTTTCTCGTGCGGTCCGGATTCGTTTGCTTATTGATCTGCTCGAAGTAGTTCGCCGCGTCTTTGAGAGCCGGCGAGTAAACCGTGCCACCCTCCGGCGTGGACGTCGCGGCGGCCTGGCTCGGCGGCACCCTGCGCTTCGTCGCCGGCGAGGCCAGCCCGGCGCCGGCGATCTGCCCGGTGGTGATCTGGTCGGGGTCTTCGGCGAAGACTGGCCCGCGGGTGGCGCGCTACCTGGCCCTCGCCGGGCGGGCGGCCTTTGTGCGGGCCTCAGCCGCCCTGGTGGACGCCTTCTACACCGACCCCATCGCCGCTTTCGCCGAGGCCGGCGACCAGCTCTGCGCCATGGCCGATTCAGCTGGGCTCGACTACCTCACACCGGCCCACGCGACGATCCGCGCGGTGGCGCGCGAATTGGGGGGTGCGGCCAAGCCGAGCGGGGCCGGGGGCGGCGACTGCGCGGTGGCCCTGCTCCCCGACCCCGAGGCCGAGGCGGCCTTCTGCACCCGCCTCGTGGCTCTGGGCCTCCCTCGCATCCCGGTGGCCCTTGCGCCGGGCGCCCATCGTGTTTTTAGCGGGTAGCTTGCACCTGCCCCGAGGAGCCGCCGTGGCTGACACCGAGACCATCTCCGCCCGCAAGGCCGATCACATCGACCTGTGCACCGACGGCGACGTCGGCTTTCTGCACAAGAGCACCTTGCTCGAAGAGGTCGAGCTCATCCACGACGCCCTGCCCGAGATGGCCCTCTCCGAGATCGATCTCTCGGTGGAGTTCGCCGGAAAGACGCTGGCGGCCCCGCTCCTCATCGCCGCGATGACCGGCGGCGTCGACCGCGCCGAGGCGATCAACCGCGATCTGGCCAGCGTCGCCGAGGAGTTGGGCCTGGGTTTTGGCTTCGGCTCCCAGCGCCCCTTGCTCACCCGGGGCATCCGCGACGGCTTCTTTGTGCGCGAGGTGGCCCCCAATGCGCTGCTGCTCGGCAACATCGGCCTCGTCCAGGCCCGGCAAACCGAGACCGAGCGCCTCGCCGACCTGATCGCCGAAACCGGGGTCGACGCGCTCTGCGTGCACCTGAACCCCGCCATGGAGGTGGTCCAGCCCGAGGGCGACGAGGATTTCACCGGCGGGATCGACACCCTGCACCGCCTCGTCGATGAGCTGTCGGTGCCGATCATCGCCAAGGAGACCGGCTGCGGCCTGTCGCGCTCGGTGGGCAAGCGCCTCGTCTCCTGCGGCGTGCAGTGGGTGGACGTCAGCGGCGCCGGCGGCACCAGTTGGGTGGCGGTGGAGGCCCAGCGGGCGGCGGGCGGCCAGCGGGCCTTGGGCGACGCCTTCCGCGACTGGGGCATCCCCACGGCGGGCAGCGTGGCGCAGCTCTCGGGGCTGCCGCTCGGCATCTCGGCCACGGGCGGCCTGTCGTCGGGCCTCGATCTGGCGCGGGCGCTCTCCCTGGGGGCGCGTGTGGGCGGCATCGCCCGGCCCCTGCTCCAGGCCTGGGCGCGCGGCGGGCGGGCGGCCGTGGTGGCGACGATCCGCGGCATCCTCGCGGAGCTGCGCGTGGCCTGCCTGCTCGTCGGGGCCCGCACGCCGGCCGAGCTTGCCGAGCGGCGGATCCTGGTCGGCCCGCGCCTTCAACGTTGGATTCCTCGCACTGCGCCGCTCTGGTCGCGCACCCAAGGGTAACGATGCCGTCGCTCCACTCGGTCTGGTCTCGCCTGCCGGAGTCTCTTCGCCGCGCCCTCGCCGATTCCATCGGCCCGACCTTGCTCCCCGAGGGGGAGCTGGCGCCGGAGTGGGCGCTCCAGAGCTGGGATGACTCCTGGCACCGCGTCAACCCGGGGCGCTGGGCCCTGCTGGTCTTCTACCCAGGGGATGGCACCCCCGGCTGCACGCGGCAGCTCGACGAGCTGCAGGCCCACGCCGCCCGCCTGGGGGCCCTGGGGGTGGATCTGTACGCGATCAACCCGGCCGATGCGGCGAGCCACAAGGCCTTCGCCCAGGCCCAGGGGTACAGCTTTCCGCTGCTCACCGACCGCGGATCGGCGGTGGCGCGGCGCTTTCGGGCCACCCTGCCCCCTTTCGGCAAGGTGCTTCGCACCGTCTACCTCGTGAACCCCGAGCGCAAGATCCGCCTCGCCAACCGCGGCGCACCCGCGGTGGCGGCAATCGTGCGCAGCGTCGAGGCGCTCCAGCAGGCCACCCGCGGCAAGATGTAGGGCGGGGCGCTCAGGGCGGCGGCTGGGCGCCGGGGAGCTTGCCGGGAGGCCGGTTCTGGGTGGGGTCGGCCGGCTTGCCGAGGAGGAAGTCGTAGAGGCTGAGGTTGCGCCGGTAGAAGTAGCGGGCGCCTTGCGGATCGAGGGCCCGGCGCAGCGGCGTCTCGCCGAGGCCTTCGAAGGTGACCTCAAAGGCGAGCAGCTCCAGCGTGTAGGTGTTGATGTACTTGCCCACCACCATGCCGATGGCGGCGATCTCGCGGTCGAGCTCGCCGGGGCGGCTGCGCACCCAGAGGTGCACCTGGGCCACTTTGGGCACGTCGTCCTTGCGGCCCTCCCACTCCAGCACGGGGGCCTCCACCCGGCTCGTGCTCACCTTCATGCGCGACAGCTCGATGATCAGCGCCTCTTCGAGGTCTCCGGCGGCCTTGATCTCGCGGACCTCGGCGGGGAGCAGGCCGCGTAGCTCGCCCTCGAGGGCGTCGTACACCGAGGCGGCCTCGGGCACGGGGCGGGCCTCCAGGGGTGTGGTGGCCACGGGCACCTCGGCCAGGGGAAAGACCTGGGTGCTGGTGGCGCGGATCCACCAACGCAGGCCCAACATGCCGCCCAGCAGCACCACGGCGACGAGACCGAGGCGCCCCCAGCGGGTCACGGGGGCGTCGGCGCCCTCGCCTTCGTCGGCTTGGGGCC
>JBEIQK010000960.1:0-2260 GCA_040376505.1 Alphaproteobacteria bacterium
CCCTTCCGGGGGGGCCCCCCCCCCCCCACACACCGCTTATACGTCCGATCCGCCCCGCCCCCCCGGCGCGCCCCCCCCCGGCCCCCCCCCCCCCCCCAACACCCGCGGGTGGCCGGGCCCCACGCGCAGCGCCCAGGCCTCGACCCCCATCGCCAGGCCCGCCGCGCAGTGCAGGTGCTCCAGGGTCGGGCCAACGACCCCGGCGCGGAAGCCCTCCCAGGGGTCGCCCTCGGCCCGGCTCCCCCAACACCGCCGGTCGCCGGCCCGCTCCACCGCCAGGACCGGCTCGCCGTCGGCGGTCCAGAGGCCATCCGCCCCCCGTCGCAGGTCGAAGATCGGCCGCACACCGTCGTCGCTGGCCGGCCGGATCGCAAAGCCCAGGCGGAGGGCCACCGCCCCCTGCCGCGCGATGACCCGCACGCGGAGGCCCAGCGCCATGCCCGCCTCGACGAGGATCGGCCGATGCTCGATGTGAACGCGCAGCGAGGGCCAGGTGAGGGTGGTGACCAGCCCG
The DNA here is from genome assembly GCA_040376505.1 of Alphaproteobacteria bacterium. Classification (GTDB taxonomy): domain Bacteria; phylum Myxococcota_A; class UBA796; order UBA796; family UBA2385; genus JBEIQK01. The sequence continues at coordinate 515 of JBEIQK010000960.1, forward strand.
CCGTCGGTGCGCGCCTGCTCCACCGCGGCGGCGCGCTCGCCCGGAGTGGGCGGCCAGTGGCCCTCGGCGTGCTCCAACCAGACCACCACCGCTGGGAGCTCGGCCACGCCGCACCAGGCCCAGGGGTCCACCCAGGCGGTGCGGGACTGCCCGGGCCAGCCCAGCACGGTCTGCTCGCGGCCGCTCGTGACGGGCAGCCAGCCCGGGGTCGGCCAGAAGGCCGGATCGGCCGGATCGAGGGCCCGCACCACCGCCCGGGGCCAGGGCACCGGCGGACGCATGCCGATCACCCGCGCCGTCAGGGCCGCCCGGGTCCAGGCCACCGGCCCCCCGAGCACCGTCTCCACCGGCACGCCTTCACCCGCCAGGGCCGCCAGGGCCCGGGCCGAGGCCGCCACCGTCACCGCCTCTTGCGCCGGGGCGAAGAGGCGCATGGCGTCGAGCTTCCAGCGGGCCATCCCACACCTCGGCTAGCGGACGAGCCCGCCAATGCAGCCCGCGTGGTTGAAGGCCATGGCGTCTTCGCCATCCCAGCTCACGATCTCCACCCCGCCTTCGTCCTCCACCTCTGGGCAGGAGTCCATCTCGGGCACGGGCTCGCCGTCGCTGATCACGAGCACATCGAGGCAAACCTCGGTGAGCTGTACCTCCTGGGCGCCCTCGGCGAACTTGAAGACCGCCTCCACCTCGTACTCTCGGCTGATCGTGATCGGCCAGGTGACGTCGGTGGCCTCGTCGTAGCCCTCGTAGGCGGCGAAGGTGAGGAGCTTGCCGAGCGCCGTGCGCTCCTCTTTGCCGTCCGCGAGGGTGAGGGTCATGTCGAGGCCGTAGGCGCCGACCTCCTCGTCCTCGCAGGAGAGGGTGCCGACCCACTCGCCTTGCAGGCTGGCCGACTCGGTGCAGGCCAGGAGCGGCAGGACCCAGAGCGCGCGCATGGCTCAGCCCGTCCGCTTCAGGTCGAGGACGCAGCTGTAGTCGGTGTCGAGGAAGCCGTTGATGCGCGACTGCATGCGGCTCTCGCCATCCCAGCCGAGCACATTGAAGCCGCCGCACTCCAGGGTCTCAGGCGCATCGGCCCCCTCGCGCAGCAGCTCGCAGTCGGCCTCCACGCCGAGCACCTGCGGGCCGCTGGACTCGGGCTGGCGGATGTCAAGGGCCATGTCGATCGCCGCCCCCGCGCCGTTCAGGTAGAGCCCCGAGAGGCTTGCGGTCGCGGCGTAGGGCGACGAATCGCCGGTGATGGCCATGTCCATGTCCACGGTGCCGCCTTCGCCGCAGAGCACCTGGCCATCCCACTGCCCTTCGAGGGAGGGCGAGCCGCAGCCCGCCGCGAGGTGCAGGGCCGTCAAGGCCCAAGCCGCCGAAATCTTCGACATCACTGCCTCCTGCCTGCCGATAACCCGGCCCGCTCGGCGCCTGGGGACCCTGTCGGTTAGCACCCCGCCATGTCTGACGCCGCCCTGACCTCCTTACACCTGCATCACCCCCTGCACCAGGAGGACGGCGGCCCCGACCTGCGCGTCCTCGCCGTGGAGCTCAACCACGGGCGGGCCAACGAGATGGGCAAGGCCGAGCTCTTGGAGTGGGCCGCGCTGACCGCGCGACTGCAGGCAGGCGAGGTGCGGGCGCTCATCACCTACAGCCGCCGCCGCAGCGCCTCGGGCAAAGGCATCTTCATCTCCGGCGCCAACGTCACCGAGCGGGTGGGCTGGAGCGACGACCAGATCAAGGCCCATGTGCGCTGGC
>JBEIQK010000967.1:0-2216 GCA_040376505.1 Alphaproteobacteria bacterium
ACCGCCGCGGAGTTCTGCTTGCCCGGCAATCGCCCGCTGGCGCAAGGACGGCCCCCGCCTGCACCCGCACCAGGTTGCAGGCGCCCGCCGCATCCTCGAAAACCGCGGCGGCCTGCTCGCCTTTGACGTGGGCGTCGGCAAGACCTACACCGGCATCGGCGTCATCGCCCGCGCCCGCCAGGAGGGCTGGTGCCGGCGGCCGGTGGTGGTGGTGCCCAATTCCATCCTCTGGAAGTGGCAGGCCGACTTCGCCCGGGTGCTGCCGGACTACCGGGTGGCGGTGATCGGCTCCAAGAAAAAGACGATCTCCCGTGGCGAACGGAAGGGGCTGGTCACCTCCGAGACGGACACCCCCCAGGAGCGGGCGGAGAAGTGGACCCGCTTCCAGGCCGGCGAGTACGACGTGGTGCTGCTCTCCTACACCGCGCTCGGCCGCACCCGCATGAATGAGGACGCCGTCCAGTCCTACGCCGAGAAGACAGAGGCCATCCAGCGCGAGGTCACCCTGCGCCGACGCAACGCCCAGCGGCGCAAGAAGCTGAGCGAGCGCGACCAGGCCATCCTCCAGGAGGGCGTGGCCGCCTGGGTCGCCCAGCAGATGGAGATCGCCGAGGGCTGGGAGTACGACCCGGGCGTCGCCTGGGATGACATCGGCGTCGATCTGTTGATGGTCGACGAGGCCCAGAATTTCAAGAACCTCTACCTCCCCGAGGAGCGCGAAGGCGGCGTACCGCGCTTCATGGGCAACCCCGGCGACGGCAGCAAGCGCGCCTGGCAGCTCGACTTCCGCTGCGCCGCCGTGCGCCGAAAGACCGGCGGGGCCGGCGTCGTGCTCCTGTCGGCCACCCCGGCGAAGAACAGCCCCCTGGAGTTCTACAACCTCATCCAGTACGTCGACCCCACGGCCTGGACGCGGATGGGCATCCGCGACCCCGAACAGTTCATCGACCGCTACCTCAAGATCGAGCTGAAGTCTGTCGTGACGGCGGCCATGGAGGTCGAGGAGCGCGGCGCCGTCGTCGGCTTCCAGAACCTGCACGAGCTGCGCGACGTCATCCTGCGCTACGGCGAGTTCAAGACCGCCGAAGATGTCGGCCTGCGCCTGCCCGAGCCCCGGGTGGAGATGGTCGAGGTCGACATGGACGGCGCCCAGGACGCCAAGTACGACGACTATGTTCGCCAGATCGAGGCGGCGATCAAGTCCGACGACCCCGGCGAGCGCGCCCAGATCCTCGGGTTGCTCGCCCGCATGGCCCTCGTCGCCATCCACGCCGAGCTGGACGATGGCTACTCGTGGAAGACCGCCGACCAGGTGGAGGACCCCGCCAGCCCCAAGTTCGAGGCCCTGGCCGCCCGCGTGCTCGACAACCGCACCTGCGGCCACATCGTCTTCGTGGACAATGTCGCCGCCCACCGCTGGGTGCGCGACGTGCTGGTCAAGGCGGGCATCGCCGCCGACCGCATCGCCGTGCTCAACGCCGAGGTGGCCCCCAACGCCGCCGACCGCCAGCGCATCGCGCGCGAGTTCAACGGCGACCCCGAGACCGACACGGCGCCGAAGTTCGACGTCATCATCGCCAACGCCATCGCCTACGAGGGGATCGATCTCCAGACCCGCACCTGCGCGATTCACCACCTCGACCTGCCCTGGGAGCCGGCCACCCTCCAGCAGCGCAACGGGCGCGGCGTGCGACAGGGAAATTCCCTCTCGGCCATCGCCATTTACTACTACTTCTCGCGCCGGTCGCAGGACGGGCTGCGCTTCAACCTCATCCAGGGCAAGCGCGGCTGGATGACCCAACTCCTCAAGTCGCAGGACCGCGACACCAACAACCCCGGCGCCCAGATGTCGATGGGCCCCGAGGAGATCCTGCTCCTCATCAGCCGCGACCCCGAGAAGACGCGGATCCGCCTCGAAGCCGTGCGGGCCACCCGCGAGGCCGAGGCCCGCAAGAAGATCGCCAACGAGGCGAGCAAGATGCTGCGGGCCGTCAACGCCCGCTTCCGCAACGCCGAGCGCAGCCGCGACCCCGTCGAGGCCGCCCGTCTGCGCGGCGAGGCCGAGGAGCGCCTCAAGCAGCTCGCCCGGGTGAGCCCCGAGGCCTGGCCCTGGGCCGCCCAGTCGGTCGTCGTGCGCGAGCGCGCCGTCCTCGTCCCCGACGGCGGCGGCCCCCTCTACGAGGGTCTGCGCATCGGCGTCCCCAGCGCCTGGAACC
>JBEIQK010000724.1:0-3367 GCA_040376505.1 Alphaproteobacteria bacterium
CCGCGACTGGGCCCCCGCCGGCGCCGCCTGCCTGCCCGCCGACGCGCCCCCGGCGGCGGTGCTGGCCTGGGCGGCCGGTGCGGGCCGAAGGGGGATATAGCGGGCTCCCTCTCGCGCCATGGAGCCCCGAGATGAGCATCTTCTCTGACCTGTCCGAGCTCGGCCATGAGCAGCTCGTCTTCTGCAAGAACGACGACGTTGGGCTGCGCGCCATCATCGGCATCCACAGCACCGCCCTCGGGCCGGCGCTGGGCGGCACCCGGCTCTACAACTACGCCTCTGAGGCCGACGCCATCCGCGACGTGCTGCGCCTCAGCCGCGGCATGACCTACAAGGCCGCGGTGGCCGGCCTCAACCTCGGCGGCGGCAAGGCGGTGATCATCGGTGACCCGGCCAGCATCAAGACCGAGGGCCTCTTTCGGGCCTTCGGCCGGCACGTCGAGAGCCTGGGCGGCCGCTACATCACCGCCGAAGACATGAACACCACGGTGGAGAACATGAACTGGATCCGCTCGGAGACCCGTTGGGTCACCGGCGTCTCCACCTACGCCGGCGGCTCGGGCGACCCCTCGCCCGTGACGGCCTGGGGCGTCTTCCACGGCATCCGGGCCTGCCTGGAGGTCGCCTACGGCAGCCCCGACGTCGCCGGCCGCACCGTCGCCATCCAGGGCGTGGGCGCGGTGGGCTACCACCTCGCCCGCCACCTCCACGAGCACGGCGCCAAGCTGATCTACAGCGATGTCTCGGCCCGCAAGCTCGCCGCCTGCGTCGACGCCTTCGGCGGCAAGGTGGTGGACGAAGACGACTACTGGAGCGCCGAGTGTGATGTCCTCGCCCCCTGCGCCATCGGCGGCATCGTCAACAGCAGCACCATCCCCAAGATCCGGGCGCCCATCATCGCCGGGGCGGCCAACAACCAGCTCGACGACGAGTCGCGCGACGGCGCCGCCCTCGACGCCGCCTCGATCATCTACGCGCCCGACTACGTCATCAACGCGGGGGGCCTCATCAACGTCTACGCCGAGCTGCAGGGCCATCCGGCCGAGAAGGCGATGGAAGACTCCGCCAACATCTTCAACACGGTCAAGGCGGTGATCAACAAGGCCCAGGCCCAGAAGATCACCACCACCCAGGCCAGCAACCAGATGGCCGAAGACCGCATCCAGACCGTCGCCCGCCTGCAGCGCATGCGCACCCGGGCGACGATCGGCGGCTAGCCCGGCAGCCGGCGCAGCCCCTCCCGGGGAGACCACTCGAGACGCCCACCCGCCGCGCGCAGGTCGATCAGCGCGGCGGGGAGCTGATTGCGGAGCAGGGCGAGGCGGTCACGGGCGGTCAATAGCTGGGCCCGGCTGACGGCGGCCAGGGCGCGGCGGTGGCGCAGGGCCCCCGCGGCCTCCCAGGCCGGCGCCCAGATCGGCGGGAGGCCTGTAACAGACGTTACACCTGCATCTTCGGCCCGAACCACGCTGAAGGCGATCACCAGGGCCCCCGCCCCCTCGGCCGACGCGACCAGGCGGATGCGCTCGGGGGCCATCGGCGTCATGAAGCCGCTGCTGAGCTGCAGCAGGGCTGGGAGATCGAAGGGATCGAGCTGCCCGCTCAGCCGCACAAAGACCCGGCTGTGGGTCGGCCCGACCGGGCCCTCGCCGAGGCGCACCCGGCCTCCCTGGAGCCCCGCGGCCTGGGCGGCGAGGGAGAGGAAGCTGGCGAGGTTGGGCTCCTCGCCCCGCTGCAGCACGGCCCCCGGCTGCGCGCGGGCCAGGGCCTCGCCGAGGATGACGGCCGCATCGGCGGGATCGTGCAGGGGGGCCCGCTCCGCTCGCAGGTGGAGCAGGCCCAGGCCCAACAGGCCCGCCACGAACACCTGCGTCCAGAGGAGAAAGCGCGGGGCGGGACTTGGGTCACTCATCGGGAATTCCGATGCGAACACTATCCACTCTCTTTCTCCAAGTCCGCCCCTTTGGATCCCTGGCGCGTGGCGATCGGCCTTTCCGATCAGCGCAGCCATCGAGGTCGACCCGCCGATGCCCTTGTGATGGACGAGATCTTCGATTACCGTGGAGCCACGAAACGCGGCCCCCATCGAGCACCCCCCGACTCGCTGGGTCAACTCCCCTCTCTCCCCCGCGGCGCGCCGCTCCCCTCGGCGCGCCCCCAACTCCCACCTTGACCGCCACAGACCCACACTCCAACGCCGTCCACCTGGACGTCTTTGATGGACCCCTGGAGCTGCTGCTCTTCATCGTACGCCGTGACGGCGTCGACCTGAGAGCCGTGCCCATCGCCCCCATCGCAGACGCCTTCCTGGCCCGGATTGAGCTTATGGAGGCCCTGGATCTGGAGGTGGCCGGCGAATTCATCGTCATGGCTTCCACCTTGTGCTGGTTGAAGAGCCGCGAGCTCCTCCCCGGCCGGTCCAGCGCGACCGAGTCCGAGGATGACGATCCGGCCGTGGTCCGCGAACAACTCACCCGTCGGCTGCTGGAGTACCAGCGCTACCAGGAGGCCGCTGCCGCCCTGGGCCGCCTGCCGATGCTCGGCCGCGACACCTTCGCGCCGCGCCCCGAGCCGGTGGAGGGCCATGAGCGCCCCCTGGTGCCCGGCACCGACGCCATCGGCCTGCTGCAGGTCTTCTACGGCGTGCTGCAAAAGCACACCGCGCCGCCGCCCCGCCACCAGATCACCCTGGAGCCGCGCACGCTTCAAGAGGTGGCCATCTGGCTGCTCGACCGCCTGCGCATGGGCCCGCGCGAGCTCAACGACCTGATGAGCCAGCTTCCGGCGAAGACCGACAAGGTGCTGGCCTTCCTGGCGGCCTTGGAGCTGGCCCGCCTGCAGATGCTCGACGTGACCCAGTCCGAGCACCTTGCCCCGATCGTTCTCACCAGCCGCACCACCCCCGAGGAGGCCGACATGGGCCGCCTCTCCGGCGCCCTGGGCGCGTAGGCCGCTGATGTACGGACGCGACGACGACGAGCCCGAGGACGACGACGCGCTCCCCCCGGTGGAGCCCGAAGACACGGGCGACGAGGACAGCGAGCCGCCCGACAACGTCATCCAGCTGGTCAGCTTTGACCGGCGCGAGCAGCCGCCCGAGGCCCCGGTGCTCGACGAGCCCGCGCCGGCGGGCGAGCTGGCCACCCTGCCCGACGATCAGGGCGCGCTGGTGCCCCCGCCGTCGCACCTGCTCGACGCGGCCTTGGAGGCCCTGCTCCTCGCTGCCGACGGCCCGATGAGCGAAGGGCAGCTCGACGGCTGGCTGGCCAACCCGGGCATCAGCCGGGTGCGCGCGGCCATCGAGGCCCTGCGCGAGCGCTACCGCCGCGTTGGCAGCGGCATCCGCCTCGTGCAGGTCGCCAAGGGC
>JBEIQK010001091.1:0-1730 GCA_040376505.1 Alphaproteobacteria bacterium
CCGCCGCGCCCCGCGCCGAGGGCGCCCTCGCCGGCCGCGCGCCGGTTCGCGAGCGCCGCGCCGCCCCCGGCGGACGCGCCTTCGACCGTTTTCGCAAGCAGCAGCGCGCTGACTGACCCCCAACCCCGAACCAGAAGGACAGACCATGGACTCTCTGCACGATCTGGGCGCCGCGACGGAGCCCCGCGCCGATGACCCCTACCTCCTCGCCGATGAGGACGAGGACAGCGACCCCAGCCTGGAGGGCTTCGGCGACGGCTACTTCGCCGGCCTCGACGATGACGACGAGCTGGACGAGGACGCGGAGGACGACGAGGACCTCGACGAGGACGCCGAGGAGGACGAGGAGCTGGAAGGCGAGGAGGACTACGAGGCCGGCGAGGATGACGACGACCCCGACGTCTCCGGCCCCCGCCGCGACAAGCGCGTCCGCCGCCGCAACCTCCGCCAGGCCGAACGCCGCGAGGGCCGCGCCGAGCGCCTCCAGCGCCAGGCCCAGGAAGACCGCGAGACCGCGCGCGAGCACACCCCGCGCCGCAAGAAGAAGAAAAAGCAGGGCCAGCGCAAGGCGGGCGCTGAAGGACCTTCCGATCGCCGCCGCCGCGTGGTGGAGCGCAAGATGTCGCCCGAATACCTGATGTCCAAGGGCTACTCCAAGTCGGTGCTGTCCGGGGCGGTGAAGACCGCCACCAAGGGCAAGGACACCATCTCCATCGACGTGGAGTCCAACTTCGTCACCGAGAGCCTCGTGATGGAGGGCTCGGCGACTGGCTCGGTCGTCTACACGGTCTGGGTCGGCGAGTCGCCGGTCTGGCGCTCCTCGGCTGGCACGCCGTGCAGCGTCTTCGCCGTCAACTCCACCACCCTGGCCGGCAACATCGCCGGTCACCTGCTCCGGCCGGGGCAGAAGATCAAGGTCGACGTCGAGACCGCCGCCGACAACGACACGGTCCGCGTCACCTTCATCGGGTGGAAGAAGACCCACGCCTCGGTCTGCTGAGCCGATGGGCGCCGCCAGCCGGCTCTCCCGCACCACCGCCGAGGTGACGCTGCCCGGCGACACCTTCGCGGTGGTGCCCCTCGTCCAGGCCTCGGCGGGCTGCGCCGACTGGCGCCTCATCGAGGTGTCGGGCGAGCGGCCCTTCGACCTGGAGGTGGGTTGGGCGGCGGCCGGCGCCCGCGGGCAGACCCTCACCTGCACGGTGAGCCGGTCGGCCCAGGTCTGTGTCTACGCCTCCTCCCTGGACCTGCGCGTCCGCAACCGGGCGGCGGCGGAGAACCCCGTCGCCGTGCTGGTCGCCGACGCCTTCCTCGCCACCGCCAACGTGCTCCAAACGGACGGGCCCGCCACGCCGAGCCGCGACCAGAACCTCGCCGTCGCCGCGGTCAGTCTCCGACTGGAGCTGGCCAACCCCGACGGGCTCCCCCAGGCCCGCCTGCGCCTGCTCGACCCCGACGGCGCCGTCCGCGCCGACATCGCCGCCGCCGACCAGCCCGCCGATGGGGTGACCGTCGGCGGCGCCGCCTCCGTTCAGATCGTCTCTCCCCAGTCGCCCTGGCGACTGCTCACCTTCCTGCACCGCTGAGCCCCCATGCGCATCATCCTGAACATCAAGTTCGCCGAGACCTACGCGGTGGAGCTGTTGAACGGACTGGCCGCGCACAACGCGCTGGCGCTGCTGGCCCTGGCTAAGCAGGGCACCCTGCTGCCCCTCCTCTACGACAGCGGC
>JBEIQK010000929.1:0-2376 GCA_040376505.1 Alphaproteobacteria bacterium
GCTGATCGACGCCTTCTCCAAGGGGCTCGCCCGCTGCGGCATGGTCAAGCACGTCGGCTGGCAGCACCTCGGCTACGACAGCCACGCCGACATCCCCCAACAGAGCCGCAACTTCGAAGAGCTCTTCGCCGCGCTGCACCTCGCCATGGAGCTGCTGGAGTCCACCCCCGGCGAGGTGAGCGCCCGCCTCGCCGACGAGGTGACGATCGTGGTGATGAGCGAGATGGGGCGCTACCCCTTGCTCAATTCCCGCGGCGGCAAGGATCACTGGACCTACACCTCGGCCATCCTGATCGGCAGCGGCGTGCGGGGCGGCATCGCGGTGGGCGGTTACGATGAACAGTGCGCCGGCCAGCGGGTGGATCTCTCCACCGGCGAGGTCTCCGACGCCGGCGTCTCGATGGTGCCCGACAACCTGGGCGCCACCCTGCTCGCCCTGGCTGGCGTCGATCCGACGGAGCACTTCCCCAATGCGGCCCCATCGATGCGCTCCTGGCCTAGCCTGCTCCTCCTGGGTGCCTGCCTCAAGCAGAGCCCGATCCCCGGGGATGACACCGACACGAGCCTCCCCGCCGCGCTGGAGGCCGTGGACTGCGTCAACGCCCCGGCCGTGACCTGGGAGGGCTGGGCCGAGGGCATGATGCGCACCCACTGCCAGGGTTGCCACGCTTCGACCACGCCCAATCGCTATGGCGCCCCCGAAGACGTCACCTTCGACCGTGAAGACGACGCCCGGCGCCACCGAAGCCGCATTTATCAGCGCACCCTGGTCGACGAAGACATGCCGCCGGCCGGCGGCTTGAGCGAAGACGATCGCGCGCTCCTCACCGTTTACCTCGCCTGCGGGCTCTGATCAGGGCGAGGGGGGCCGGGGCGGCGGGCGCGGCCCGGGTGGCGGTGGGCTCGGACGGGGAGGCGGCGGGGGCGGCGGGTCGATGTAGCCGAGGGCCTCGAGCTGGTTGCGCTCCTCCTGACCGAGGCTGCGCGAGGCCGGCGGCGCCACCTGATGGGAGGCGTGGCCGGCGATGAGGGCCTCGTAGGCGGCGCGCCCGCCGGCGAGGGCCTCGGGGATGTCCTGGGGCTGCGTCTCACCCGGGTCGGCGAGGAGATCGAAGGCCTGGGCCTCGTCGGGCAGGTAGAGCGCCTTGTGGGTGGGGGTGCGCAGGGCAAAGCGCGACTGGGGGAGCCAGGGGTCGGTGGTGGCGAAGACCTCGGCGCGGCCTTGCCCTTCGCCGCGCAGCAGGGGGGTGGTGCTCTGGCCCATCATCCGCTGATCGGCGGGCAGCCCGGCGAGGTCGAGCAGGGTGGGGAGCAGGTCGATGTGGCCGACCTGGGCGGCGATCTGGGCGCCGGCCGGCACGCCGGGGCCGCGCAGCAGGAGGGGCACGCGCATCACGCTGTCCCAGAGGCCCAGTTGGTGATTGAAATAATAGCCGTGCTCAAAGGACTCGCCGTGATCGGAGGTGATCGCCACCACCGTGTCGTGCGGGATCTTCGCCAGGAAGGTGCCCAACTCGGCGTCGAGGCCGGACAGCTCGGCGTCGTAGAGGGAGAGCGCCCGCTCCACCTGCGCCGGCGTGGGGGTGGCCTCGCCTTGAAGGAAGGGCGCCAGGGTGCGGGCGCTGCCGTCGAAGGGCAGGCTGCGGTCGCCATAGACGTCGAAGGCGGGCTTGGGCTCGTAGGGGGTGTGGGCGTCGAAGAGGTGAACAAAGACAAAGGTGGGCCCGGTCTGGGCCGTCATCCAGCGCAGGGCGGCGTCGAGCACCTCCTTGGCGGGGCGATCATTCACGTCGGGGCGGCTGGGGAGCTTGTCGTCGAAGAGGTCGAAGCCGCGCGACAGGCCACAAAAGGCGTCTTGCAGGGTGCGCCCGCCGATGAAGGCGGCCGTGCGGTAGCCGGCCTTTCGGGCGATTTCGGCGCCGGTGGGGCCGGTGTAAATCGAGCCGCCATGGGCCGGCACATTGCCGTGCACCGCCGGCATCACGCCGCTGAGCATCGACCAGTGCGAGAGGCAGGTCTCGGGAAAGTGCGTCATCGCTTGATCGTAGCGGGCGCCCCCTGCGGCGAAGCGGCTCAGGTTGGGGGTTTGGGCCCGGCCTCCGTACACACCGAGGCGGTCGGCCCGCACCGTGTCGAGGCTGATCAGCAGCACGCTGCGGCGGTCCCCCTCGGCTGGGGAGAGCTGGAAGGTGGGGCTCGCAAAGAAGGCCTTGGCCTCCGTGCCGGCAGCGGGGCCCGGCCGTTTTGGCGGCAGCGGGTTGTGCCCCTCGGTGGAGGGGTCGCCCGCGCAGGCGAGCAACAGGAGCCAGGCCACCATCTGCGTCTCCGCTGAAGGTTGAGGAGGGAGGCTTACCCCGGCGCGGTCCGGCCGGCCCC
>JBEIQK010000047.1:0-16238 GCA_040376505.1 Alphaproteobacteria bacterium
CCAGCGCCGGGTCCGCCTCGCCCAGGCCGAGGCGGATCCCCACCACCAAGGCCGCCCGGTCCGCGGGGTGCGGGAATTCACTCGGCAAGGTCGCCGCCATCGCTGGCGCCCCCTCCTGACGGATGGCGAGGCCCACCCGGCGACCCAACTCACCGAGGTGCCCCGCCCGGCAGATCGGCAGCGCGTCGGCATGATCGAAGGCAAAGCGCCGCGCCGCCTCGATGTCCTGGGGGCGGTGGAGCAGCCGATCGAGGCGCTGGCGCGGCTGACCGGAGGGCACGGTTGGATCGGGCAGGAGGGGCGCAAAGGCCGCCTGCCGCCAGGCCGGGGTTTCGTCGCCGATCGCGAGGATCCGCAGCGGCAGCCCGATGATCACGAGCATCCCCACCACACCCAGGCCCACCCGCGGTCGTCGGGCGACCAGGGCCGCGAGGCCGAGCCAGAGCAGGGGCAGCAGGGGCGCCCGGTAGCGAATGTGAAAGGCCTCAAAGCCGCGCAGGGGCGGGCTGTCGGCCCAGAGATCGTAGCGGAGCGCCGTGGCGCCGAGGAGCCCGAGAGCCGCGAGCAGGAAGGGGCGGCCGGCCTTCCCGCTGATCACCAGCCCCCCGAGCCCGCCGCCCAGCAGCGACACCCAGGCCAGCAGGCCAATCGGATCGAGGGCGCCTTGGGGCAGCGCCCGCCAGAGCGTGCCCTCGGTGAAGTCCAGCAGCCACCAGCGCAGCTGCGCACCCAGGGGCGCCCACTGCAGGGTTGTGAGCGGCAGCGCGTCGGCCCCGGCCGGCACGGGATGAAGCGACCGGTAGAGCAGCGCCGGCGCGAAGCCCAGCGCCAGGGCCGGCAGCGCCCCCAGGGCGGCGGCGCGGTGGGTGAGGGCCGCGGCGAAGAGGATGCCCGGCAGCCCGTGGGCGCTCGTCGCGCAGAACCACAGCCCCAGCCCCGCCAGGAGCCCCGCCGCCGCGGAGAGGCCGATGGCGCCTGCGCGCCGGGGCGCCTCGGTGCCGGCCAGGGCCAGGGCGCCGAGCGTAAAGACGGCAGACTCCACGTGGTTGCCCCAGCCCGTCGCCGCGAGGTCCCGCCAGGCCTCGGGGGCCGCGAGGAGCAGCAGCCCGACGGCCCAAAGTCCACGCCGCCCGCCAAGGCGATGGCCCAGGCCCAACAGCAAGGCCGTGGTGCCCAGGTGGAAGGCCAGCGGCACGGCCTTCCAGGCCTCGAGGCTGGCGCCCAACCCCCGAAAGACCGGCGCCACCATCAGCGAGGTGGCGGTGCAGCCCCCGCAAAAGGGCCGGTACTGCAGCTCGGTCCAATCGGCGAGGTGCCCGCAGGCGATCAGCGCCCCGCCCTGGGCGTTGCGCAGCTCTTCGGGGCTGAAGGGCCCACGCGGCGCCAGGAAGAGGTCGAGCAGCGCGGCGAGGCCCTCGGCGGCGAAGAGGCTGAGGCCGAGACGGCGGTCGGTCATGGGCAGCTCCACCAGCGGCCGATCTCCCCGGGGTCGCGGTCGGGGTGCAGGGCGCCCCAGCCATCCAGGGCGCCGCCGCGATGGGCCTCACAGAGGATCGAGCCGGCGCTTCGCAGCTCAGCCTCGCTCAGCTCCACGAGGCGGTGGCGGTCGCCCTGGTGCAGGGTCTTGCCCAGCGCCGGGAGCGCCGAGAGCGCATCCCGCTCGCCGGAGATCAGCAGGGTGACGGGCCCGCCGACATCGAGCGCCTCGGCTGGCACGCCACGCAGGCGCTGATCGAGCAGCAGCGCGCCGGGCTCGGCGGCCGGCACCCCCGAGAGCCAGGCCCCGTCGATGATCCGCCGTTGGGCGGGTGGCAGCGCGTCGGAGAGGGCGTGGAGCAGGCCCAGCGTCCCCGGTCGCCGTGCCGCCGCGGGTCGCTCCAGCGGATCGGCCGGCAGCCGCAGCAGGAGGAGGCCGAGCAGCGGCCACCCGCCGCGCAGCCCCGCCAGACCGACCAGCGCCGGCAGGGTGAGCAGGCGCAGGTGATGGTCGCGCAGGTAGCCGAGCGCCCCGCCCGCCCCCAGCAGCAGGCCCAGGCTGAGCAGGGTGAGCAGGGCGACGCCACGGCTCCGCGCGTCGAGCAGCCCGGCGAAGAGGCCGATAAACACGATCCAGGCGAGGGGGCCCCCTTGGTGTGCATAGGCCAGCACCGCCCCCCAGGCCGCCACCGGCTCTCCGGGCAGGCCCGGGGGCGCGTCGGCGAAGCGCAGGAGTTGGTCGGCGCTGAGCAGGAGGGCCAGAACGCCGGCACCCAGAGCGCGCTCGGGCGAGAGACGCAGCAGCAGGGGGAGCGCAGCCAGGGCCAGGGGGTGGTTGTGCACGGCGAGGCCCAGGGCGAGCCCAGCCAGGACGGGGCGATCGGAGAGGATGGCCAGGAGCGCCGCGCCGACCCAAAGGGGGGCTAAGTAGCCCTCGCAGCCCGAGATCGCCGTGTCGATCAGGCCTGGGTCGACCGCCGCCGCCAGCCCGGCCAGCAGCGCCGCCGTCCAGGCCCCTGGCCGCAGGCGCAGGACCCCCAACACGGCCAGCGGGGCCACCAGCGCGTGCAGCGCCAGCAAGGCCGACACCGCCTGCCACAACGAACCTGCCCCGCTCAGGATCAGCGCATAGGGCAGGTTCAAGCCAGCCCCATAGGGCGGCGCGTGGGCCCGCAGCGGATCGCCCATCGCCCGCCACCAAGGGCCCATGCTGTCGCCCAACACGACCGCGACCGGCAGCGCCCTCCAGCGCAGCCAGAGGGCCAGCGCAAAGGTGAGCAGGGAGAGGGCAGCGGCGCGTGGCATCCGCTCCCCAGGTAGCGCGTCAGGCCTCGTCGATCTCCACAGCGCAGCGCTTGGCCGACTCGATGGCCCCCTGCATCCAGCCCGCCCAGATGCTGGTGTGCTCGCCGCAGAAGTGGACCCGACCTTCGGCCCGGCCGATCACCGACATCATCCACCACTGCCCCGGCAGGATGTCGCACCAGGCGCCCTTCACCCAGGGGTCTTCGCCCCAGCACTTGTGGCTGAAGTGCAGCGTCTGCTCGGTGATCTGCGGGAAGAAGGTGGAGACCGTGGCGTCCATCCAGGCCTGCCGGTCTTCCGGGGCGACTGCAGCCATGGCCGCCGCGTTCTCATGCTGCATGTAGGTGAAGAAGACGCCGGTGTTGCCGCTTTGGAAGTGGGAGATGTCCCAGAGGCGCTCGGCCACCGTGTCGGTCTTGGCGATCTTGAGGCCTCCGATGCCCTCCTCCTCCCAGAAGCGGGTGGCGGTCTGGTAGAAGCCGCGCGAGGCCGCCATCATGAAGAGCTCGTCGATGGCCTGCATCTTGTCGTCGGGGAAGGCGGGCGAGAGCTCGACGTCGCGCAGCAGCGTGAAGGGGATGGCGCAGACGAGGTGGTCGGCCTTCTTGGTGCGGCTCTTGCCGTTCTGGGTGTAGGTGACCTTGACCCCATCGTCATCGTGCTCAATGCGGGTGACCACGCAGCCGAGCTTGACGTCGTCACCGAGCAGGTCGGCGATGCCACGCGGGATCTGATCGTTTCCGCCCTTCACGTGGTAGGTGTCCCACCAGTCCTGATCGGCGACCTCCTGGGCATACCAGGGCAGCGCGCCCATCAGCGAGATCTCGGTGCCATTGTCGGCGGTGTACAGGTAAATCCAGTCCGGCGAGGCCCCTTTGCTCTCGAGGAACTCCGTCCAGGTCTTGTTGTCGTAGGCGGCGAGCACGTCGGGGGTGGGGAAGGTCCCCTCGCGAGGATTGCCGGCCTCATCGAAGTAGGTGGCGATGTAGACCGCCCACATATCCAGTCCAAGCTCCTGTTCATCGGCGGTCATGGTCAGTGGCCATTCGCCGGGATTGGGATGGATGAAGCGGTTGCCGCGCAGGTAGAAGAGCGCGTCGCCGCCGCCCTGGATCTCCAGCTCGAGGCCCAGCTCTTCGACGTAGCCCAGGGTGTGCTCGTGCACGTCGGGGATGCGCACGGCGCCGAGCTCGTTGACCTGGCCGTTGACGTACCCATCGCGGAGAGAGCGCACCCGACCGCCCACATGGTCCTGGGCTTCGAGGACAGTAACCTTGTGCCCCAGCTTCTTCAGCTCATAGGCCGCCGAGAGTCCGGAGAGCCCCCCGCCGATGACCAGCACTTTTTGAACACGTTGTTCACTATCGTGGTCGTCGTCATCCCCCTTTCGGCGGAGGTTCTGCGGGTTGCGCGTGGGTGCCGCGGTGCGCGCGTAGGGGCTCGCTGTGTCGTTGCACCCCCCTGCGTAGACGGAAACACCGACCGCCGAGAGAAAAGAGAGGAGCTGCCTTCGATTGATGGGAGCGGGTCGCCCACGGGGGGTGCGGGAATCCATGCTGAGCCTCCGGGTTCGTAAACGTCTTAACGGAACACGATGGTGGGTGGAGCGTCAAGTGAATTGGGGCTGTTTTTGTTCAATCGTACCGGAGGTGAGATCTGTCCGGAGAAGATGCAGTGTCCTTGCGCGCGCGAGGGCTCGAAGCGCGGAGGCCTCTGTGCTACAGCCCTGGCATGTTCCGCCGCCCTGGCCTCTGGGTCGAGATCGCGCTCACGCTGGCGCTGCTCACGCTGGCGACCCTGCTCCTCAACGCCGGGGTCTTCATCCTCGTGTTTCAGGACCTCGAAGACGACCGCCGCGTCGATCTCGCAGAGACGATGGGCTCCTTGCTGGCGGCCCAGGTTGAGGCCGAGGCCTTGCGCGGCGAGGAGGCGCGGGCCTACCACCGCTTGATGGAGGCCTACCAAACCAAAGAGCTGCCGGTCTCGGCCCTTTACGTCATCGACACCCACGGAAAGGTGGTGGCCAGCGCGCGGGGTGGGGCCGATGGCCTCGACGCCGGCGCCCGGGCCGCCATCTTCGGCAAGCGGGCCAACACCGAGGAGGTGCCGGATCCGCGCAGGGTGGTGGTGACCCGGCCGATCGCCCCCAAAGGGCCGGTGGTCGGTGCCTTGCGCGTGGAGCTGCCGCTCGGCGACGGCGCCCTGCCGGGGGGCTCGCTGGCCTTCGCCCTGGCCTACGCCAGCCTCTCGGCCGTGGCCATCGCCGGCTTTGGCTTCAGCCTCTTCCGGCGCAGCCTGATTCAGCCCATCGCTGATCTGGGCGAGGGGGCGCGCCGCATCGCGGCCGGCGACTTCGGCCATCGCCTCACCATCGAGGCCGCCCGCGAGCTGATGGAGCTAAGCCAGGCGCTCAACACGGCCAGCGCCTCGCTGTCGGCCTACCAGAGCACCACCATCGAGCAACTCGCCAGCCTGCAGCAGGCCAACGCCGAGCTGCGCAGCGCCCAGGAGGCCCTGGTGCGCACCGAGAAGCTGGCGGGCGTCGGGCGCCTCGCGGCCGGGCTGGCCCATGAGGTGGGAAACCCCCTGGCGGCGGTGATTGGCTACGTCGACCTTCTGGCCCAGGATCTCGGTGATCCCGAGCTGGAGGTTGATCTGCTGGTGCGCAGCCGCATCGAGCTGCAGCGCATTCACCGCATCATCCGCCAGCTCCTCGACTATGCGCGTGTGGGCAGTGGGATCGTGGAGGCCCTCGATGTGGCCGAGGTGCTGCACGAGGCGGTCGACACCGTCCGGCCGCAGCCGGGCTTTCGGGGGCTGGGTCTGCGGGTGGAGGCCGAGGCAGGGCTCCCGCCCTTGAGCTTTGAGCGCGACAAGCTCCACCAGGCGCTGGTGAACCTCCTCCTCAACGCCGCAGACGCCATCGCCACCGGCGGCGGCGGCGAGGTCTGCCTGCGCGCGAGGCGGCTGGAGGGAGGGCTGTGCATCGAGGCCCTCGACGATGGGCCTGGCTTTTCGGCCGTGGCCCTGGAGCGGGCCGCGGAGCCCTTCTTCACCACCAAGGAGGTGGGCCAGGGCACGGGGCTCGGCCTCGCCACCTGCGCCCAGATCGCCGCGGCCGCTGGCGGGGCCTTGGGTGTGGAGAACCGGCCCGGCGGGGGCGCCCGGGTCTGGCTGCGGCTGCCGCTCTCGCCATGAAGCGAGCCTGGATCGGCATCCTCGCGCTGGGGCTGAGCTTGCGGCTCTGGCAGGCGGCGCTGCGTTGGGATGAGGTGGCCCTGGCCTACAGCGCCTACCCTTGGGCCGCGGTCCTGGCGCTGCGATCGGGCGATCTGGCCGGCGCCTTGGGCTCCTGGGTGGGCCTGCATCCGCCGCTCTTCAGCCTGATCGCCGCCCTGGCCGAGCTGTGGATGCCGGTGCCGGCGCTGATCCTGGGCGGATCGGCGGCGATGTCGGCGCTGGCGGTGGGGGCGGTGGCGCGCGAGGACCGCCTCGCCGGCCTCGCCTTGGCGACCTGCCCGGCGGCGGTGCTCTACGCCGGGGAGTGGAACAATTACCCGCTGGCCGCCGGCCTCGTCGGCCTGACGCTGGCGCTGGTTCGGGCGCGCTGGGGGCTCTTCGCGCTGGCGGTGGTGGCGGCGGGTTGGGCCCATCTCCTCGCGGGGATCGGCGCCCTCGGCCTGCTGGCCTGGCGGCTGGCCAATCCGCGCGGCCCCGGCGAGCGTGCCCGCCTCGTCGCTGCGGTGGGCCTGGGCTTGCTCCCCATCGGCGTCGGCGCCCTGCGGCTCCTGGGCGAGCCCAGCACCTTCTCTCAACCCGAGGGCGGGCTCCTGCGCTGGCTGGAGGGGCTCTGGGCCCTCTGCGGCGGCCCGGCGCTGGTGTTGGGGGCGCTGGCCCTGATCGGCCTGCGGGGGGCGGCGCGTTGGGGGCTCGGGGCGGCGGGCGGCTTTTATGGCCTCACCCTGGCCCTGGGGGTGAGCGCGCCGCACCAGCTCCCCTATCTCTCGCTGCTGGTGCCCTTTGTTGCGCTGGGCTGCCAGGGACTGCGGGGGCTGTGGCGGGCGGCGGCGGTGGCCCTGGCGGTGGCGCAAGGGGGCGTGCTGGCCCTCGATCTGGCCGAGCGCTCCAGCGAGATCGTCGTGGACACCCGCCAGGAGCGGGCCATCGACCGGGCAGTGGCGGCCTCGGCGGCGGGGGACCTGCTCTGGCTGGTCTCTCCGGCCTTGTTGGGCGATGACGACAAGCGGGCGACCTCGGCGATCCTCTGGCGCCTGTCGCCCTTCTCGTGGATGCCCGTGCGCCAGACCACCCCCTTTGACCAGACCGACTGGCGCTACGGCCAACCGAGGGGATGGCGGGGCCGGGTGGTACACACGAGCACCGAGCTTGAGCCTGCCCGCTTCGATGCTGTGGTGGCGCCCCTTCTCGCCGCGAAGGGGCGTGTCTTCGTGGTGCTGGCCGAGCATGGGCCGGCGGCGGGGCTGGAGGCCCGGGTGCGGCGGGCGCTGCGCCCCTATTCGTCGGCCTTTCAGCGCTTTCCGCGCCAGGAGGGGCTGGGGGACGACCTGCTTTGGGTGGTGGAGGGGCGATGAGGGTGCTCGCGCCCTGGGAGACCGCCTGGCCCGCCGGCGTGGGTCTGCTGCTGCTGATCCTCGGCCTGTGGGGCTGCCGCGACGCCCTTCGCCTGCGCGCGCTGGGGCCCCTCTCCCTGGGGGCCGGGAGCCTTGGGCTGGCCCTGCGCCTGTGGGGGGTGCCGGCCTTGTCGCGGCACGTCTACGATGGGCATGAGGCCGAGTATTGGGACCTCTTCACCGGCGTCCGCGCGCTCAGCCGCGGCGGCACGGTGCTCTACCCCTCGATGCAGTGGCTTTGGGCCGGGCTCGGCGCGGTCCTGCCGCACGATCCGGCCGTGCCGGTGCTGCTGATGGCCCTGGTGGGCGTGGCCTCGGCGCTGGGGGTGGGTGAGGCGGTGGGCCGGCTCTTTGGCGCGCGGGCGGGTTGGGCGGCGCTCGCGGTGGTGCTGCTGCATCCGGCCCATGTCGCCTGGAGCAGCAGCGCCTACAATGTCATCCTGCCCTTCGGGATGGGCGCCCTGGCCCTGCTCCTCGCGGTGGAGCTGGCGCAGCGCCACCGCCCGCCGCTGGCCCTCGGCCTCGCCCTGGGGGCGGCGTCGATGCTCTGTGTGGCCACGCGGATGGACGCCGCTCCCGTATTGGGGGCCGCCGGCGGAGTGTTGGTCGCTTTCTGGCCGAGCCCGGGGATGCTGCGCCCGCGCCTCCGCGCGCTGGTGCCGGCCGTCGTGGGGCTGCTGGTGCTGATCCCTGCGGTGATCCCGCTGGTCTACCCGGGTGAGCTGCCCGGCGCGGGGGAACGGGCGCTCAGCTTTTGCGTCAACCGGGCCTGGGCCTGGCCCTATGGCCCCCTCGGCGAGCCCGTTGGCGCCGCGCTCTTCGCCGGGTTGGCCCTCCTGGCGCTGCGCCAGCGGCCGCTCCTCGTCGGGCTGCTCCTGGCGGGGGCGGTGGGCGCGCACCTGGGGCTGTCCACATTTGACGATCTGGGCGAACGGCACGCGCTGGTCGTGCTCCCCGTGGTGGCGCTGGTGGCGGGGCTGGGCGCCCTCGGCCGCTTGGGGGCGGCGCTGTTGGGCGGCCTGCTGCTGGTCTTTGGGGCCGGTCTCCTCGATCTGCGCGGCCGCTTCTACGGCAGCGAGGAGGCCTTCGCCGAGGTGCTCACAGGCGCGCCCTTTGGCGATCTGCCGCGCATCGGCGTGGCCGAGGCCAAGGGGGGCTGCGGGTGGGTAAACGAGCATCCCGCGTTGGCCGCCGATCCGCCGCTGTCGCACTTCAACCTGCTCGACCCGGTGGAAGCCGACAAAAGTCGCGGGGAGGGGGCTTGCCTGCGGTACTGTCTTGATGTACAGGAGTGGCGCTGGTCGAGCCGAGCCGTTCGGGATCGCGCCGCCCGGCTGGAGCACCTCTACGCGCTTGCGCCCCTCGCGGTGGTGGAGGTGCCTGACCTGGGCTATTCCTGCCTCCTGTACGAGGTGGGCCCTCGCCGCTGCTGCGCCGCCGACGGTGGGGCAGGCGTCGGGGGCGCCCTGATCCTCCCTCCGTCCGCGGATGTTCTCGATGAGCGCGGGGCCGCTCCAGCAGATCCTCTCCTTCCTTGATCGCCTGGGCGCTCGCGAGCGGCGCCTCTTGGCGGTCGAGGTGGCGGCCCAGGCGGGCGCGGTCCTCCTCGGCGGCATGGCGGCCACGGGGCTGGCGCTCTCGCTCGGCGCGGCGCCGGTGTGGGGGCGGGTGCTCCTCTGCGCGGCCATCGGCGCGGCCCTCGGCCCCCCGGCGCTGCGCCTGCTGCGCAGTTGGGCTGCGGTGGCCGATCGGCGCAGCCTCGCGCAGCGGATCGAGGCCTTGCGGCCCGAATTGCGCAGCCGCCTGATCACGGCGGTCGAGCGCGGGGCGCTCAGCGCCGAGCAGGCGGCCCACATCTCGGTGGCGCTGCTGGAGCGGGCCACCGCCAAGGCCGCCACCATCGCCCTGTCGGTACCGCCAGAAGAGGCGGCCCCGGCGCGGGCGGCGCGGCGGGCGGGCCAGGGTCTGCTGCTCGCCGGCTTGCTCGCCGTGCTGGTGGGGCTGCTCTTTCCGATCGGGCCCCTCGACGCCCTGGGGGTGCTGCTCGGCGGCTCGCCGGCGGCGGCGCGGGTTCACGACGAGGAGATCCCGCTGTCAGAAGAGCGGGTCCTCGTCGGAAACATCGATCTCCGCTACATCTACCCCAGCTTCACCGGCCTTGAGCCCCTCGAGGTGCCGGCCACCGATGGCTCCATCCACGCGCCGCCGGGCACGGTGGTGGAGATCAGCGCCCAGGTCGGCGATGCCTATGAGGGCGTGGCCTTGCAGGTGGGCGATGGGCCGCTGATGGAGGCCGCGCTGCGCGACGGGCGGCACATCCTGGCCCGCCTCGTGGTGGAGGGCGACGGCACCTGGCGCTTCGTCTTTGTGCGCGGCGAGCAGCGATTCTTGAGCCCCGACTACACGATTGAGTCCGAGGCCGACGCCGCCCCCGTTGTCTCCACGAGTCGCTTCGAGGCGGCCTCCCGGGCCCTCGATGAGCCCCTCGGCCTGCGCTGGAGCGCCCAGGACGACTACGGGCTCGGCACGATCAGCCTGGAGATCACCGACGCCGCCGGCCAGACCCGCACCGTCGAGCTGCGGGCGCCGGTCGACCAGCCCCGCGATCTGCGCGGCGGCGTGCGGGCCACCCCCCGCGAATTGGGGCTCAAGATCGGCGACAAGGTCACCTTGAAGGTGGTCGCCACCGATGTTCCGCCCCAGGGCAGCGCCCAGCGGGGCGAGTCCAAGCCGGTCACCCTCACCATCGCGCCGCCGCGCAGCTCGGGCAAGAATCTCCTCGGCTACCGCACCCAGGTCATCGAGGCGCTCATCCCGCTGCTGGCCGACTTCCTTGAAGAGCCGGTGCCGCCGGCCGAAGACCCGGCGGGCATGAAGGCCTGGGCCGGCAAGGCCCGCACCCGCCTCGAACCCCTGGCCGCCCTGCACAAAAAGCAGTGGGGCAGCGAGCCGAGCGAGGCGATGGAGGCCAAGGTGGTGGCCGAGGTCCTCGATCAGAGCGGCAAGCTGCTGCGCTTCACCGTCACCACCTGGGATGGCGAGGGCGGAGGCCGGCAGACCGAGGCCGACTTCACCACCTTCGCCGAGCTGCACGGCGCCGTCGTCAAGTCGCTGGAGAACGGCGTCTACCTGCTCGACATGATGAACCAGCAGGTCGCCCTCCAGGAGCTGGCCGAGGCGGCCAACAAGGTCGCCGCCGAGGCGCGCGAGCTGGCGAACCTCCCCGACAATGCAGACGCCGCGCAGATCCTGGCTCAGCTCGACCAGCTCGAACGCCAGATGGCCGCCCTGGCCAAGGCGGCCTCCAAGCTCAAGGGCAACCTCGGTGAGTTCGTCAACTCCCAGATGAACGAGACCCGGGCCCTGATGGACGAGGTCCGCAAGGCCGTCGCCGCCGGCAAGCTCGACGAGGCCCGCCAGCTCCTGGAGCAGCTCTCCGACCAGATGCAGCGGATGGCCGAGAACATCAACGACCAGATGACCCAGAAGGGCGAGCAGGACAACGCGCTCGGCGAGGCCTTGAAGAAGGTCATGTCCGACCTCGAGGCGCTGGAAAAAGACCAGCGCGACCTCGCCCAGAAGCTCGACAGCGCGCGGGAGAAGGCCGGCGGCGGCCTCGACCGCCAGCTCGACCTGTGGAAGAAGGCCGATGTCCTCGCCGCCAAGGCCGCCGAGCGCTCCGCCGCCGCCGAGTCTGCGGTGGGCGATGGCGCCGGCTGGCGCACGGGGTCGATCACCTGGATCGGCCGCCTCGCCCAAGGGGCTGCCGGCGTCGCCGACGCGGTGGCCGCCCGCGACGGCAAGGGTGGGCTGGAGCGCATCGCCCGCCTCGCCGCGCCGATGCGCATGTCTGCGAGCTCCACCGCCGAAGAGGCGAGCCGCCGCCGCCCCGCCGGAGAGGCGCCCCCCGCCGATCTGGCCGGCGCCACCAAGGCCGTCACCGAGGCCAACAGCGCCCTGCGTGAGCTGCAGGCCCTCTTGGAGCAGCTCGCCGAGCAAGAAAAGAAGGACCCGCCCGAGGTCCAGCAGCTCGCCCGCCAGCTCGCCAAAGAGCAGGCCGAGCTCAAGCAGCGCCAGGAGGGCCTCTCCAAAGAGGTCCAGCGCGTCGAGCGCGCCATGCCCACCGGCGATGGCAAGGCCGCCGAGGCGATGAAGGGCGCGGGCGAGGCGATGGAGCGGGCCGAAGACGCGCTGCAGCAGGGCGAGGCCGCCCCCGGCAGCAGCCACCAGCGCGACGCCGCCAACCGGGTCGCCGAGGCCCGCGACCGGCTGCAGCAGCAGGCCGAGCAGATGCAGCAGGCCCAGCAGCAGGCCCAGGGCGAAGGGGAGGGGAGCCAGAACCGCGACAAGGGCGAGGAGCAGGGCTCCCCCTCCGCCGAGCTGATGGAGCTGCCCGACCCCGAAGACTTCCAGACCCCCGAAGAGTACCGCCGCGCCCTGCTCGAAGGCATGCGGGGCGACGTGCCCGATGAGTTTGAGGCGCTGAAGAAGCGCTACTTCGAAGAGCTGGTGCGCCAGTGAGGCCTCACCTGCTCCGCGGCCTGGGCCTCCTTGGCCTCGTCTTCGGCTCGGCCCTCGCGCTGGCTTCGCCCTCCGACGAGGTCGCCGAGTGCCTCGACGCCGTCGACCTCGCCTGCGCCCACCGCATTGGCGATGTGCTGGTCTCCTCCGACCCGCGCAGCGTGGTCGCCCTGCGCGTCTCGGCCTGGCTCTCCTTCCACGAGGGGCGCTACGACGAGGCGGTCGCCCACATTGAGACCTTGAAGACCAAGGGTGTCGACCTCGAAAAAGAGGAGCCCGACACCCCCTACCGGCCCACCCAGCAGGCCGCCCAGGGCATGGTCGAGCGCAAGCGCGGCGGCCTCTCGGTGCGCCACGCGCCCGGCTACGACGCCATCCTCGGCGAGGAGGCCCTCGACACCCTCACCCAGGCCCGCGTCGTCTATGCCCGGCTCTTTGGCGCGGTGCCGCCCCAGGGCCTCGTCCTCGACATCTTCCCCACCGCCAGTCGCTTCACCCTGGCCAGCGGCCTGCCCGAGGAGAGCGTAGAGACCACCGGCGTCGTCGCCCTCTCCAAGTGGAGCCGCCTTCTGCTGACGAGCCCGCGGGCGCTGTCGCACGGCTACGAGTGGAAAGACACCGTCTCCCACGAGTACATCCACCTCGTGGTCTCCTGGCGCACCCAGGACCGCGCCCCCGTCTGGCTCCAAGAGGGGCTGGCCAAGTACCTCGAAGGGTTCTGGCGCGGCGCCACCGACGGCGGGCTGTCGGCCCACCACCAGTCGCTGCTCGCCAACGCCGTGCACACCGGCAAGTTTGTGCCCTTTGAGAAGTTCGCCCGCTCGATGGCCTACCTCGACAGCGGCGAAGAGGCGGCCCTGGCCTTCGCCCAGGTCTCCACGATGGTGCGCTTCCTCGTCGAGACCAAGGGCGAAGGCGTGCTGCCCGGCGTCCTCGACGAGGTGCGCAGCGGGGTCGACGCCCAACAGGCGGTCGCCCGCGCCGCGGGGTTCGGCAATTTCGAGGAGTTCCGCGCGGGCTGGGTGCGCTGGTTGGGGGGGCTGCCCCTCATCCAAAAGCAGCTCGCCGCCTTGCCTGTGGTGGTCGACGGCGGCGGCGACGAGTTCGCCAGCGATCCGCTGCTGGCGGGGCGGCCAGACCTCGCCCGCTACACCCGCCTGGGCGACCTCCTCCGCGAGGCCGGCCGCCCCCGCGCCGCCATCGTCGAGTATGAGAAGGCCGCCGATCCGGCGGGCCCCCCCTCGCCCCTCCTGCTGGCCCGCAAAGCCACCTGCTACGAGGCCCTCGGCGACCGGGCCCGCGCGCTGGCGCTGGTGGATGAGGGCGTGGCGCTCTACCCCGAGTTCACCCTCCTCCAGGTCACGCGCGGGCGCCTGCTCGACGCCGCCGGCCGCACCGAGGAGGCGGTCGTCGCCTGGTCGGCCGCCCACGACTTGAACCCCTACGACCCGGCGGTGCAGGCCGCGCTCGTGCGTGGCTACGAGGCCATCGGCGACGCCGCCGCCGCCGCCCGCCACGCTGGCTACGCCCGCATCCTCGCCACCGGCGGGGCCCGTCCCTAGCGGCGGCGCCTGGGTTATCCGGGCCCGCACCCGGCCCTGTCGGGCCTCGAATCCTTCGCAGCGGCGCCCCGCAGGCGCCTGGGAGCAGCATGATGGCCACCCCTGAGCCCGTAGATGAGGGCGCGCTCTTCGACGAGTTGAGCGGCGTGCGCAGCCAGCTCCTCGGCGCCATCGGCCAGCGCATCGTGGGCCAGCGCGACGTGATCGATCAGCTCCTGATCGCCCTCTTCGCGCAGGGCCACTGCCTCTTCATCGGCGTGCCGGGCCTTGCCAAGACCCTCCTCGTCACCACCACCGCCGCCGCCCTGGGCCTCAAGTCGGGCCGGGTGCAGTTCACCCCCGACCTGATGCCGGCCGACATCACCGGCACCGAGGTCCTCGAAGAAGACCGCAGCACCGGCCGGCGCGCCCTGCGCTTCATCCCCGGGCCGATCTTCACCAACCTGCTGCTGGCCGACGAGATCAACCGCACGCCGCCCAAGACCCAGGCGGCCCTGCTCGAAGCGATGCAGGAGCGCCGGGTGACCGCGGGGGGCAAGACCTACCCCCTCGACGCCCCCTTCCTCGTCTTCGCCACCCAGAACCCCATCGAGCAAGAGGGCACCTACCCCTTGCCCGAGGCCGAGCTCGACCGCTTCATGTTCTCCGTGCGGGTCGGCTACCCCAGCGAAGAAGAAGAGATCCAGGTGGTCGAGCGCACCACCGTGGGAGAGCAGGCCCCGGTCACGCCGGTGCTGAGCGCCGAGAAGCTGCTCGCCTTCCAGCGCCTCGTCCGCAAGGTGCCCATCGCTCCCGAGCTCACCCGCCTCGCCGTGCGCCTCGCCCGCAGCACCCGCCCCGGCCCCGGGGCCCCCGACTTCGTCACCCGCTGGCTGCGTTGGGGGGCTGGCCCGCGTGCCAGCCAGTACATCGTGCTCGGCGCCAAGGTGCGCGCCGCCTTGCTCGGCGAAGAGGTGGTGGGCAAGGCCGACATCCTGGCGGTGGCCCCCTATGTGCTGAATCACCGCGTGGTGCTGGGCTTTCAGGCCGAGGCCGAGGGCATCAGCGCCGATCAGGTGGTGACGCGGCTGCTGGAGACGGCGGGTCGCGCGTGAGTGAAGCCCTCCCCGCCTGGGACAGCGAGGTGCTGGCCCGGATCGGCTTTCTGCAGCTGCGGGCCCGCCAGCTGGTGAATGGCTACCTGCACGGCACCCACGCCAGCACCCGGATCACCTCCAGCGTGGAGTTCGCCGACTACAAGGAGTACTCGCCGGGCGACCCCCTGCGCGACCTCGACTGGCGGATCCAGGCGCGCACCGACCGCCTCGTGGTCCGCCGCCATCAGGCCGAGCGCGAGCTGGCCCTCACCCTCGTGATCGACGCCAGCGCCTCGGCCGGCCTGGGCGACGGGGGGCGCTACCCCCGCCGGCCGCCCCTCGAAGGCAGCAAGTGGGGCTACGCCGCGGTGCTGGCTGCCACCCTGGCCCTTTGGATGTTTCGCCGCGGCGAGCCTGTCGGGCTCGCGATCCTCGGCGGGTCGGAGGTGCGCTGGCCGTGGTTGCCGCCCCGCGGCGGCTCCCACCACCTGACCCGCCTGATCGGCGCCCTGGCCGAGACCCGGCCCAGCGGCAGCGCCGATCTGGCCGGCGGCCTCGCCCGGGTCGGCGCCCTGCTGCCGCGCCGCTCCCTGGTGGTGCTGCTGAGCGAGCTCGACGAAGAGCCCGACGCCTGGGGCCCGATGCTCTCGGCCCTGGTGGCCCGAAAGGTCGATCTGCGCGTGCTGCAGCTCGCCGACAGCCGCGAGTTGGGCCTCTCCTACAGCGAGGCCTTGCGCTTTCGCTCCCCCGAAGGCGGCGACCCGGTGGTGCTCGACCCCGGCGATGTGCGCGAGGAGTTCACCGCTGTGCGCGACGCATGGCTGGCCGAGGTCCAGCGGTGGGTGGGCGGCTGGAAGGGCCACCACGTCATGGGCTACACCGATCAGCCGATGGATCAGGCCCTCGCCGCGCTGATCGCGGGGGCGCGGTGAGCTTCGGCTTCCTCGCACCGGCCGCCCTGGCCCTCGGCCTGCTCCTGGCCGGGCCGATCCTCGCCCACCTCAACCGGCGTCCGCCCAACCGCGAGCAGCTCTACGGGCCGATGATCCTGCTGCGGCGCCTCGAAAAGCGCCTGCGCCGTCGTCGACAGGTCCGCGATCCGCTCCTGCTGGCCCTGCGCCTGCTCTGCGTCGCCCTGATTGTCGCCGCGCTCACCCGCCCCGAGCTGCGCCTGCCCGGCGCGGAGGTCGACCCCAGCGGGCCGGCCACGGCGGTGCTGGTGATCGACAACAGCCTCTCGATGAACCAGCGTCGGGGCGGCCCCGAGGGCGGCGAGGCCACCCTGCTCGCCGCGGCGCGGGCGGCCGCCGTGGACTGGCTGCGCAAGGCCCCCGAGGGCAGCCGGATCGGCCTCGTCACCGCCGGCGGCGAGGCCAGCCGCAGCACGCCCGAGCTGGTCGGCGATCACGACGCCGTCGCAGCCCTCGTCGAGGCCATCCCCCAAAGTCAGGGCACCACCGACCTCGCCGGCGGCCTGCGCGAGGCCCGGCGGATGCTCGGCGGCACGGGCGGGGCCATCCTCGTCTTCACCGATGAGGCCGGCCCCGACGCCGTCGCCCGCACCCGCGATGAGGTGGGGCTGATCGCCGCCCAGGGCGCCAGCCTGCTGCCCCAGGTGCTGCGCCCCGCGGCGGTCGAGAACCTCGTCGTCACCGAGGCCCGCTACG
>JBEIQK010000241.1:0-8378 GCA_040376505.1 Alphaproteobacteria bacterium
AAGCTCTTCGACGCCCTGGGCGCCCCACGGCGGGCCAGCGTCGACATCACGATGGAGGGCCGCGCCTTTTACGCCACCAACGATCCCGACCTCTTTCTCGACGCCGGCGAAGATGTCGAGACCTTCGCCGGCAAGGGCATGGTGGCTGGCGACACAAAATATGGTCTGTCCACCGCCACCCGCGCCACCGCCCTGCGCGTCGCGCTCCGGCTGGTCTGAATGGTCTTCGCCCGCTGCGAGGTCGCCCTCAAGCTCGGTGGCACTGCCGTCACCGACGCCGTCTTGAAGCAGATCTCCTCCATCGATGTGGTCGAGTCGCTCGACGAGCTCGACGCCATGACCGTCCGCTTTGACCTGCCCGCCACCGCCGCCGCCGACGTGCTGGCCCTCGCGGCCCCCGGCAAGACCTACGAGCTCACCCTCACCAACGCCGACGGCACCGTCACCGCCGCCGGCGACGTGATGGAGTCGAGCATTCAGTTCGAGGCGACCGGCTGGTGGAGCATCTCGCTGCGCGGCCTCGAGAGCCTGCACCGCCTGCGCGGCGCCCAGACCCCCGCCGTCTATACGGGCGCCCCCTCCTCGTACCTCGGCACCATCGCCCGCCGGCACAGCCTGGGCGCCGACATCCAGGGCGTAGACGGTTACCCCGCCAACGTGCTGCAGGCCGATGAAGACGACGCCCACTTCGTGAAGCGCCTCGCCCACGAGTGGAACTACAGCGCCCGGGTGGTGGCCGGCAAGCTCACCTTCGCCCGCCGCCATGTCGCCGCGGGCACCAAAATCACCCTGACCCTGTCGCAGGTGACCAGCCTGCAAATGGACACCTCGCTCTACGGGACGGTCACCAAGGTCACCGTCTGTGGCGATCACTATGTCACGCCCGAGCTCAACACCTTCACCGCCGAGAAGGCCAAGCTCAAGAAGATCTCCGGCGGCGACGACGCCATCACCCTGCGCACCACGGCCTTTGGCGCCCGGGTCGAGGTCATCCACAATTCGATGGCCACCACCGTGTCACTGGCCACCGCGCTGGCCACCGCCCGCCTGCAGAAGGCCGCCGAGACCCTGGTGAGCGGCCGCCTGCGCACCTCTGCCCGCCCCGACGCCCGCGCCGGCGCCCTGGTGGAGGTCTCCGACGCGCCCTGGCCCACCGGCGGGCCCTTCCTGATGAAGTCGGTGCGCCACCTCCTCGATCCCGACGGCAGCTTCACCGAGATCGAGCTCCTCTCTGACTCCTTGCCGACCGCACCATGAGCCGCGCCATCCTCCACCCCGCCGTGCCCCTCGGCGCCGCCCGCCCCCGTCAGCAGGGGCTCGACGCCCTGGAGAGCCGCCTGCGCCTCGTGCTGGAGACCCGCCCCGGTCGCCTGCCCTGGCGCCCGGACTTCGGCTGCGACCTGGTCAACCTGCAGGGCGAGCCGGCCACCCCGGCCAACCTCAGCCGGGCCGCCTTTGTGGTGGAGGTGGCCCTCCAACGCTGGCTGCCCGACGTAAAGGTGCAGCGCTGCGAGGTGCGCGCCGACCCGCTCCCCAGCCCCCACGGCCGCGATCCATCCACGCCCGCCGGCGAAGGCGCCCTGCTCTCGCTCGGCGTTCACGCCGAGCTGCGCGTGGAGCTCGATCTGTTCACCGCCCTCGGCCCGCTGCACGTCAGCGCCGCCGTCACGCCCTAGGCCCGCCCGAGGTTCCCGTTGCGCGTCTCGCCCCCCGCCAGCCTCCGCCTCCGCGCCGATGCGCTCCTCGCCGACGTCCTGGCCCGGCTGTCTTCGCGCCTGCCGGGGCAGACCGCCGACCCGACCGATCCGGGCTGGCTGCTGCTGGAGCAGGCCGCCTGGATGGTAGAGCAGCTCTCCGCCTCGCTCGACGACTACCCGATGGCGGTTGTGCAGCAGCTGCTGCACATCCTGGGCGCGCGGCTCCGCCCGGCCCTGCCCAGCCTCGGCGCCGTCTGCCTGCTGGCCGAGCGCGGCGGCATCCTCGACCAGCCCCTCGAACAGCCCGGCCCCCTGCGGCTCTTCGCCCCCCAGACCGAGGGCCGCGACCTGATGGAGTTCGCCGCCGTCGAGCGGCGCGTCTCGCTGCGCCGCATCCGCCTGCTCAACCTGAGCGAGCGCCAGGAGGGCGAGCTCTTCACGCTGGGCCCGCCGCCGGCGCAAAACGCCCTGGCGCTGTGGCGCAGCGGCGCCCCCAGCCCCAGCACCCTCTTTCGCGACGAGCGGCTGCTCTTCCGCTTTGTCGCCGCCGAGCCCCCGGCGCTCAAGGCCCTGCTGGAGAGCGCCATCGCCGCCCTCTCCCGCGGCCGGGTCGGCTGGCTGCAGCTCACCATCGAGGAGGTCGGGCCGCGCACCCTCACGCTGGTCGCCCGCATCGACCCCATCGCCGCGCTGACCGCGCTCAGCCCCACCGGCCTGAGCCAGAACGCCGAGCAGCTCCTGTCCTGGGGCGCCCTCGACGACAGCACCTGGACCCCCGCCCTGCGCTTCACCGAGCACCCGGCCCTGCCGGCCCGCCTGCGCGGCCGCCGCCCCCTGCCCGGCTTCGACGAGGGCACGCTGGTGATGCCGCCCCTGCCCGCCGGCCTGCCCTTTGGCGCCCTCTTCGCCACCCGCGCCGCCCCGGCGCCCACCTCGGTCTGCGCGGCGATCTGGACCACCCTGGTGCACCAGGAGACCCGCCTCGCCGAGTACCGCCCCACCCTGCAGCGCCGCTACGCCCCAGTGGAGGCCGCCGAGCCCGTTTGGGTGGGCGCCGCCATCGACGGCGAGCTCTGGCACCGCCTGCCGGCCCGCTGCACCCTGGCCCACCTCCGGCTCGGCGATGTGGGCGCCCCCACCACCCGCGTGGGGCTGATCTTCCAGGGTGTCGATCCCGAGCTGCTCCCCACGGTGACGGCCTACGCCGAGGAGCCCAACGGCCTGCTCCCGATCGAGCCCCTCGCCCTCACCCTCGCCTTCCGCCTGCCCTGCCCCAGCCCCGACCCGCTCCGCGGCATGGACCTCCTCATCGCCTACGACATCGCCACGCCGCCCCGCGCCGCCGGCCTGCTGCTGGTGAGCGAGCAGCCCGCCGCCGCCGTGGTGCAGAACCCCCTGCTGGTGGTGCAGGCCCCCGCCGTGCGCGACGGGCGCAGCCACAGCGTCGCCCGCACCATCCCCGAGGCGATGACCCTGCTGCACCCCGATGTGGTGGGCCCCGACGTGCGCAGCGCCACCGCCCAACAGCGCCTGCCCCCCGAGACCCGCGCCCTGCTGGCCCAACTGCCGCTGGCGCACTTTCGGGTGAACGGCGGCGCCCAGCCCCCCATCGTCGACTTCGCCGGGGTCGGCCTCGACGCCAGCGCCGGCGAGCTGCTGTGCAACGGCCACGACGGCGAGGGCCAGCAGCGCGAGCTGCGCCAGGGCCAGTCGGTCACGCTGGACTGGTACCGGCGCACCGACGGGGCCGCCGGCAACGTGCCCGCCGGCGCCCTGCGCAACGTCGAGCAGGAGGCCGGCCCCGGGCCGCTGCTCACCGCCGTCACCAACCCCCTGGCCACCTGGTTTGGCGTCGATCGCGAGGGCGACGCCGCCGTGATGGCCCGCCTCTTCGGCCCCCCCGACGGCATGCCGGTGCTGCCCGCCGACTTCGAGCGCCTCTTTCGCGCCGAGTTGGGCCCCCGCGCCGCCGGCTGGACCCTGCGGGTCTGGACCTACGCCGAGCGCAGCCTGCAGGAGACCGCCCTGTGGCCCCTGCCCCGCCTCGACAAGGCCGAGGATGCCGAGCTCGCCGCCCTGCGCGCCGAGCTGGACCGCGCCGGGCCGGAGACCCTGCTGGTGATCGTCGGCCCCAACCGCGGCGGGCTCAGCGCCGCCGAGCTGGACTGGGCCCGCCACACCATCCGGGGCGCCTGCGCGCGCATCCGCGAGCGCCTGCCCACCCTGCGCGACGCCCTGGTCGGCCGTTTTCACCCCCTCACCCACCGCGGCCCCCGCCCGGTCGCCCTGCCCCTTTGGGCCGTCGAGGGCACCGCCGGCGAGCTCGTCGACGAAGACGGCCGCAGCGCCCGCCCGCCCCGCGCCCTGCTCCTCAACGCCGCGGTGCTGCAGAGCGAGGCGTCATGAGCCTGCGCCCCCGCAGCCCCCAGCCCGAGTGGGCCTGGCGCGCCGCCCGCGGCGAGCTGCCCGATCTCGCCTGGGTCGACGCCACCATCGAGACCCACCGCCAGCTCTACCGGATGACCGAAGACGAAGGCGCCCTGCGCTTTCAGGCCGTGCCCTACAGCCACTTCGCCCCACCCCTGATGACCGAAGCGGCGGCCGAGGCCCAAGGCGCCGGCCAGGCCACGCTGCAAGAGGCCCTGATCCTGCTGCTGGCCCGCCCCGAGTGGATGATCGCCACCCGCGACCGCCTGTGGACCCCCACCACCGCCTGTCCGCCGGTGCTGGCCCGGCTGACCCAGGCCTATGGCATCGGCCCCGAGCTGCACCGCCTCGATCCCGACGTGCTGGTGCGCCTTGTCGCCCTGCTGCCGAGCTGGTTCCCCCGCCGCGGCAGCCTGGGCGCCGCCCGACAGGTGCTCACCACCGCCGACCGCCCCGAAAAGGCCGCTGGCGCCGCCGATTCGGCCGATCGGCCCCTGCTCTCCCACGAGGTGATGGTCATCCACAGCCTCGCCTGGTGGGAGGCCCGGGTGGTGCCCGGCGCGGCCCCCGCCTACCGCATCGAGCGCGGCCACCTGCTCTTTCAGCCCGCCGGCGCCTTCGCCGCCCTGCGCCGCGAAGACGTGCTGGTGCCCCTCTCCGCGGATCCCGCCTCGGCCGGCGGCCTCGCCCGCTTGCTGCCCCCCTGGGCCGTCCTGCGCCCCACCCTCCTTGCCCCCGAGGCCCAGCCGTGATCGCCGCCGACCTCTTTCACCCCGTTGAGGGCGCCGTCCTCGACCTGGAGAGCCTCCACGCCCTGGCGGGCATGGGCAGCCGGGTCTGGGACATCAGCCTGCGTCGCGCTGGGCATGGCGCGCTGATCCTGCATGGCCTGGAGCTGGAAGGCGAGTGGGCCCCCTCCGGCCCGCCGGCCACCGTGCGCCCCGAGGCCCGCGCCCCCGAGGCGGTGCTCTCGCCCGGCCTCGCCCTGGTGCGCACCGAAGACGGCCGGGCCCTGCCGATCGAGCTGCCCAGCCCCACCCGGGTGGCCTGGCCCACCGCCGCCGGCCCCGCCGTGCGCGGCGTGCTGGTGCTGCTCGCCCGCCCCCTGCCGGCCGGGGCGCCGGGGGGCCTCAAGGTCGCCCGCCAGCAGGTCTCCGTGGAGATCGGCTTCGTGCGCCCCGAGCAGGCCGAGCTGCCCTGGCTGCTGCCCCTCGCCATCCCCGTGGGCAACGGCCGCGACTGGATGCTCGACCTCGCCCGCGTGATCGAGCCCGAGCACCCCGCGATCGAGCTGCTGCAAAAGCGCCTTGACCAGCTCGATCAGGCCATCTGGAAGGCCGAGCCCGAGGGCTCGGTCTGGGACCGCCAGGTGCTCGGCCGCAACTGGGTGCGCTACCAGACCGTCGCCGCCAGCGCCCTGCAGTCGGCCCGGATGATCCTGCGCACCCAGGCGCTCACCACCCGCGAGCGGGTGCGGCTGCTGGGCGCCCTCTTCGACCAGCTCAACGGCTCGGTGCAGCGGGCCGCCAACGAGCTGCTGCAGGGCATCGGCCGCCCCGAGGCCGCCGGCCCCTACGCTGAGGTCGCCCGCCGCCTGGAGGAGAATGCGTGAGCAGAAACCCGCTGGCGGCAGTCGGGGCCCAGCAGGCCCGTGAGGCGGTGGTGGAGGTCTGCCTCCCCCTCGTGGCCGCCGGCGTGGCCTGGTACTTCGTGCACCAGCTCACCGGCGATCTGCAGCCCAGCGCGCCCTTCACCGATCCCGAGCGCCTCGGCCTGCTCGGGGCGGCGATGGCGCTCACCGGCGGGGCCGTCGCCCGCCAGCTCGTGCTCTACGGCCGCCGCGAGCCGCGCAGCGCCGTCGCCATCGCCCTGGCGGTGTCGGTCTCTACGCTCTTCACCGTCGCCGCCGTGCTGCGCGGGCAGCAAAGCGAGGACTGCGCCGCGCTGGGGGGTACGCTCGTGGCCGCCGCCCCGATGAGCCCCCAGCCCCAGCTCTGCCAGATCGGCGGCGTGCCCGACAACATCTACCTGCCCGGCCGCCTCGCCCGCCCCGCCTGGGATGGCCACCTCTCCCCCGGCGAGTGGGTTGGCCTCGCCCTCGCCGCCCTGCTGGGCGCGGTGGCCCTGCGCGACCGCCGCCTCCTGCGCACCCAGATCCCCCAACAGGTCCACGACGACCTGATGCTCGCCCCCGCCGCCGGGGCCGCCGGCGCGCTCGGCAAGCCCGCGGTGAGCGGGGCACGGGTGGTGGCCTGCGCCAACCTCACCCTGTGGGGCGAGATCTGCGGCCAGCTCTACAGCGCCGACAAGACCTTTGTCTCCGGCGAGTGGTGCCTGCGCTGCTGCCAGGTCTTTGTGCCGGTCGATCGCGAGGTCACCTTGAAGGTGGTGACCCTCTTTTCGGCCGACATCGACGTCTTGAACGGCCTGGAGCGCATGGACACGATCTCCTGGCCCCAGGGCGAGCCCGCACCGCCCGACGCCCGCCTGAGCGGCCAGGAGCGCTGGGTGGCCCTGGGCCACCTCAGCCTGCCCGACACCCTCACCATCGCCCAGGTCCTCGCCTTTGTGCACGGCGAGCTGCCCGCCTGGGGCAAAGATGCCGACCCGGCCCGCGAGCAGGCCCTCTCCCTGGCCAACACCCGCGCCAGCCGCGTTCACGCGTGGATCTGGACTGGCGCCATCGCCCACCGCCTCACCTACGCCCGGCCCACCCCGCGCTGCATCCTGGCCCTCGGCCCCACCCGCCTGCGCGATCTGGCCCTCGACGCCAGCGAAGAGCTGACCCTGCAGCTCGACATCGGCCTGCTGCCCCTGGAGCTGCGAATGGGCTTTCGCCGCAGCTTCCTCGACCCCAATCGGCCGCCTGTCGTCCAGAACACCCGCCAGAACCTCTGGATCCCCGTCGCCCCGCCCCAGCAGGCCGCCGACGCCGCCGGCCTGTGGGTGCCCCGCCTGGAGGGCGACGCCCTGCGCGCCTGGCTCTCCACCGAGCAGGTGCGCGCCATCGACAAGCCCGGCGCCACCACCCCCCTGCCCCACCGCGCCGTCGGCGACCCCCAGGCCGGTCAGCGCGCCCGCGGCCCGATGGACTTTGTCCGCCAGCCCATCGCCGATGACAACGGCGAGATCGAGCCGATCGCCTGGCCCGGCGCCTCCATCGCCCAGTGGAAGTGGATGGAGGCCGAGCAGATCGAGCTGCTGCGCCGCGAATGCCTCGTGCTGACCGAAGGAGGCACCCCCCGATGAGCCGCCCCGCCCTCCGCCGCCTGCTGCCCCTCGGCCTGCCCTTGGCGCTGGCAATCTCCAGCGTCGCCTACGCCGCCGGCACGCTGGTCATCAGCATGACCACCACCTACACGGTGCCGGCCGGCAGCACCACGCTGCTCACCGGCGCGGTCAGCACCAGCGGCACCTGCAACTCGGCCACCCTCACCTACCGCTGGGACACCGACAACAACGGCACCTACGATCACACCGGCGCCACCTACACCTTCGACGCAACCGCCCTCGACGGCACCGCCGCCGGCCTCACCCGCGTCATCGTGGTCGAGGTCTCCGACGACGCCACCGTCGACTGCGCGCCCGTCGACACCGAGACCCTCACCCTCACGGTCACCAACGCGCCGCCCACCCTCACCACCAGCGCCTTCCCGGCCAGCGGCGTGGAGGGCAGCGCGCTCAGCTTCACCGCCAGCGCCACCGACCCCGAGGGCAGCACCCGCGACCCCCTCACCTACACCTGGACCTTCGGCGACGGCGACACCGCCGTGGGCGCCAGCGCCACCCACGCCTACGCCGACCAGGGCAACTTCAGCGCCTCGCTGCTGGTGAGCGACGGCGACGGCGGCACCGCCAGCGCCGCCGCCACCGTCACCATCGCCAACGCCGACCCGGTGATCGGCACCACCGTCCGCCCCGCCACCGCCGACGAGGGCGACGCCCTCACCTACGCCTGCCCGGCCACCGACCCCGGCGCCGACACCCTCACCACCACCTGGAGCTTCTCCGACGGCAGCCCCGCCCAGGCCGGCACGCCGATCACCCAAACCTGGACCGACAACGGCACCCGCCGGGCCATCTGCACGGTCACCGACGGCGACGGCGGCAGCGACGCCGCCACCCTCACCACCACGGTCGCCAACGTCGACCCCCAGATCGACAGCGTCATCAGCCCCACCACCGGCGATGAGGGCGACACCCTCACCTTCGAGGTCAGCGCCTCGGACGTCGGCGCCGACGACGTGATCAGCG
>JBEIQK010000957.1:0-2266 GCA_040376505.1 Alphaproteobacteria bacterium
CCCAGCCGGATGTTCAGGACTCCGACAGCGACGGCATCACCGACGGCCCCGAGGTGGAGCTGGCGTTGGTTCCGCCGACCTGGGGAGACCTCACCAAGCTCAAGTCGCTGCTGCCCACGATGGCCGACTCCGATGGCGACACCCTCGCCGACGGCGATGAGCTCGACTGCACCCACGCCACGCACAGCTGCACTTCGAGCCCCTTCTACAAAGACAGCGACGGCGACACGCTGCACGATGGTCGGGAGGTGGCCGGCACGGGCACCGGCACCGCAACGTGCTACCGCACGGCGGCGGAGTGTATGTCCGACCCGATGGTCACCGACACCGATGGCGATGGGCTCGACGACTTGGAAGAGCGGGCGGCCAAGACCCACTCCGACGACGTGGACTCCGACGGCGATGGACTCACCGATGGCGATGAGGTTTCGTGGGGGGCGGCCTCAGGAGCCTCGGTGCCGCACTACGCGAATGACGCCGCCTACCCCGACGCGCTGACGGGGGTGAATGAGGAGCTGCAGTGTTCTTCGGTGGCGGACGATCCCTCGGGGACCACCTTTGTGGATGCGATGACGGACAGTGGGTCGACGTATCCAGAAGAGGATGCAGCTGGCTATTACACGACCTACAAGAGCGGAAACGTTGTTCGCGACGGCTTCGCCTACGAGTGTGT
Organism: Alphaproteobacteria bacterium; assembly: GCA_040376505.1. GTDB lineage: Bacteria > Myxococcota_A > UBA796 > UBA796 > UBA2385 > JBEIQK01. Next base: position 674 of record JBEIQK010000957.1, read on the forward strand.
CTGCAACCTGGAGTTCAATGATGTCCGCCCGGAGTCCGTGACCGGACTCACCGTTCGCCTGGAGACCCTGGCCCACACTGCGTCTGTCAGCTTCCCCTCCAAGTGGACCACCAACCAGACCCCCGCCGGCGTCGCCTTTTACGCCCCCTGGCTGCAGATCACCCCGGCCAGCGGCGAGGTCTACAGCCTGATCGGCGACAACGCCGAGGTCACCGCCCTGGGCACCGAGCGCTGGTACGCCTTCGGCTCCAACGCCAGCGACATGGACTCCTCCTACCTCAACTTCTCGACCGCCAGCGACGTGGTGATCAGCCGCATTGGCGGCACCACCACCGGCACCCACGCCACGACCCAGGTGGTGGTCTCCCGCGCAAATGCGGAAGGCGACGACATCGCCTACTGTGAGCACCTGATGGGCCAGAAGGGGTCGGGCTACACCCTCAAGGCCACCATCGACTCCATCACCGCCCACGCTGCCCTGGCCGCCACCTGCGACAGCGGCGAGGAAGGCACCACCCGCTACCTGCTCACCAAGGCCGCCGGCCCCGCCCGCCTCCTCGCTGTGGGCGGCGCCGCCGCCCACGAAGGTGCGAGCCCCCTGCAGATCGACGTCACCCGCTGGCAGGGCGTGGCCCTGCTGCGCGGGCGCGACGTGAAGGGCCGGTCGGTCGTCGTTCGCCCCGCGGCCGCCTCGGTCCGCCTGAGCCCCAACGCCTTTCAGCTCCACGGGGCCACCTGGGAGGCCCAGGGCCCCTCGGGTGAGCCGCTCTTCGCCCCCGTCGAGCTGTCCATCCGCCACACCTGCCCCACCGCCACAGCAGCGACGACCGCAGCCGTGCCCACCCTGTCGGTGAGCTGGACGCACCTCAACACCTGGCTGGGGGACGCGCTCGGACTGCCGCTGTCTACGCTGGTGGCCGTCGACATGCCGCTGGACACCACCGCCTTCCGCCTGCGCATCGAGCCCGCCCGCACCGGCCAGGGCAAGGAGCTGGTGATCGAGGCCCCCGGCGGCGGCGAACTCGACCGCCTGCCCCTTCAGGCGCAGAGCGAGCGCCTGTGGTCCTTCGACATTCGCCGCCCCAAGCTGCAGCTGCGCGGCGGGCTCTACCTGCTCAACAACGGTGACTATGAGCTGCGGGTGACCCGGGGTGAGGTGGGAGAGCCGGGCCAGGCCCTGCGCATTCGTCCCTTCCAGGGCGTGATCCCGATGGCGCCGCCTACCTCCGTGGACTGAGTTGAGCTCATACGGGCGCTCCGCCACCAGCGGGGCGCCCCCCTTTGTTGGAGTGGTCATGATCCTCTTTCTGCTCACCGCCTGCCTCGTCAACGAAGACCTCTACGCCCTGCGGCGCATCGCGCTGCGCGACGGCGACGGTGATGGACAGAGCCCCGAGGAGGGAGACTGCGACGACAAGGACCCCCTGCGCTACGCCGGAGCGCCAGAGTCCTGCGACGGCGAAGACGACAACTGCAACGGCGCCATCGACGAAGAGGGAACCGATGGCGCCTGGTACTTCGACACCGACGGCGACGGCTTTGGCGATCCCCGCAGCCTCACCACCCTCTGTGCGCCGCCCGAAGGCACCTGGG
>JBEIQK010000449.1:0-5419 GCA_040376505.1 Alphaproteobacteria bacterium
CGTCACCGAAGAAGACATCGCCCAGGTGGTGAGCAAGTGGACCGGCATCCCGGTCACCAAGCTCAAGCTCGGCGAGCAGGAGCGCCTGCTCAAGATGGAGGACAACCTGCACAACCGCGTGATCGGCCAGCACGATGCCGTCATCGCGGTGGCCAACGCCGTGCGCCGCAGCCGGGCGGGCCTCCAAGACCCCAACAAGCCGATCGGCAGCTTCATCTTCCTCGGGCCCACCGGCGTTGGAAAGACCGAGCTGGCCAAGGCCCTGGCCGAGTTCCTCTTCGACGACGAGACCAACGTCGTGCGCATCGACATGTCCGAGTACATGGAGAAGCACACCGTCGCCCGGCTGATCGGGGCCCCTCCCGGCTACGTCGGCTACGACGAGGGCGGTCAGCTCACCGAGGCGGTGCGGCGGCGGCCTTACTCGGTGGTCTTGCTCGACGAGATCGAAAAGGCGCACCCCGACGTCTTCAACGTGATGCTCCAGGTCCTCGACGACGGCCGGCTCACCGACTCCAAGGGCCGCACGGTCGACTTCAAGAACGCGGTCATCATCATGACCAGCAACATCGGCAGCCGGAAGATCATCGAGGCGGGCAGCAACCGCGAGAAGGCCGTCACCGACGTGATGGAAGAGCTGCGCCGCACGCTCAAGCCGGAGTTCTTGAACCGCATCGACGATGTCATCGTCTTCGATGCGCTCACCCGCCAGAACATGGACCAGATCTTCGACATCCAGATGAAGCGGGTCCGCAAGCTCCTCGCCCAGCGCCAGCTCGACGTGACCGTCACGCCGGCCGCCCGCACCTCGCTCTGCGACGCCGGCTTCGACCCGGCCTACGGCGCGCGCCCGCTCAAGCGCACCATTCAGCAGTACCTGCTGAACCCGATGTCGCGGGCGGTGGTCTCCGGGACTTACGGCCCGGGCGACATGATCAAGGTGGACCTCGAAGGCGATGACATCAGCTTCGAGCGGGTGCCGGCCGCCGCGCCGCCCCCGGATCGGCCTGCCCGCCCGGCCCTGCGGGGCTGAGCGTGGATCGGCGCCCGGCCGCTTTGCCGGTCGGGCGCTGGTTTTTCGGAACCGTCCAGCGTACACTTGTGCGCAACAGTGGTTCCGTCAGGCCGTTGGCGGTGCAGGAGCGCAAGATGTGGTGGAAGCTGGGTTTGGTGCTGTGTGCGTTCGGGTGCGCGAAGGCCGAGGACACGGCGGAGGACGCCGAGGCGTCGGGCGCCACCTGCGCAGACTACTGCGCGGAGTTCTTCGCCTTCTGTGAAGAGCTGGCGATCACCGACTACAACAATCAGCTCAATTGCCAGTCGGTCTGTGAAGAGGCCCTGGCCCCCAAGGACGCCGCCGACCACACCGATCACGGCGCCACCAGCGGCGACAACCTCGAGTGCCGCCACTCCTGGGCCGAGGCCGCCGCCGATGATCCCGCCGCCTGCGCCAACGCCACCCTCGCGGGGGGCGAGGCCTGCGTAGACGAGTAAGCTGGGGGGGCTGGGCGCCACCGCCTGTCCGCGGCGGGAAGGTGGCGCCGTCTCCTGGGTTCGACCCGGGCGAGCCGGCTCCCAGCGAACGAGGTGTGTGGTGATGACATGGATTTGGGCCTCCCCCTCGGCGCTGGCCCAGGTAGACCCCTTCGCCCAGATCGGCGGCGTCGCCGCCTGCGATGAGCTGGCCGCCGTCGAGGCCGCGAAGGGCCTGCACCTCTTCTTTGGCGCCACCGACGCCCTGGCCGCGGTGATCGGCCTGCTGCTGTGGTGGAGGCTTGAGCGTGCCCTCTGGTCGACCTGGGGGCCCCGAACGGCGCTCGGCGCCGCGCTGGCCGCGCTCCTGGGTGGGCTGGGCGTGGGGCTGCGGCCCCTGGCCACCGACGCCGAGCGGGTGCTGATGGACAACCCCCTCTGCGCGCCGCACTTCTGGCTGGGCACTCTGGCCAACAGCGCCCAGGGGCTGATCCTCGGCGCCGTGCCGGCCGCGCTGCTGGCCTTCACCCTCATCGCGGTCGCCCGCCGCTTCGCCTGAGGTCCCATGCCCTTGCTCATCGGGGTCGGCGGGTCCGGCCAGCATGTCGCCCTCGCCGCCGCCCGGCTCGCCCGCCTGGGCGCCTGGCCGCGCAGCGACGCCCTCCTCCTCGACGCCGATCAGGGCTCCGAGCTCACCCGCGAGCTGCTCACCTTTGGCGGCCTCGCCAGCCCCGGCGATCACCCGCTGGGCACCGTGGAGATCGTGGCGCCCCTGCCGCCCGAGCTCGGCCCGCAGGCCACCTTCGGCGAGCTCTTTGTGGAGCCGGGCGCCGGGCCGAGCCCTCTGTTTGAGGCCTTCTTTGACGCGGCCTCGGCCGGGGTGCAGGTGCAGCGCGGCATGTTCGGCAACCCGGCCGTGGGCGCCACCGTCTTTGGCCACTTCGCCGGCGAACGGATGGACGGCGTGCTGCACAAGGCCGCCCGGGCCACGGCGATCGGCGTCACCGGCAGCTTCGTCGGCGGCACCGGCGCCGGGCTCCAGCACGCCCTGTTGCGCAGCCTCGCCGGCCGCGGTCTGGCGGGTCGCACCGCCCTGGTGGGCCTGCTCCCCTGGCACGAGGCCCCCGCCCACACCGCCGGTGAGCAACCCCTCTCCGAGGGCTCGATGAGCCGCAACGCCCTCTTTGGGGCCGAGTACCTCTTTGCCACGAGCCGCCACTTCGCCCAAAGCAGCGCGCTGATCGGTGGCCCCGCCGGTGCGCCCCCTGGGCTGTCGCGGGTAAGCGTCATGGAGGGGCGCAACGCCGAGTACCCGCACCCGCTGCACGCCTTCGCCTGCTACCTCTTCCTGGTGGGCGCCGAGGCCGCGGTGGTGAGCGATCGGCGCGGCGCGGTCAACACCCTGGTGCTCGATCCCGACGATCGCGGCTGGCTGCTCCGCCAGCCCTGGCAGGGCGGGGTGAGCCTCGCCCGCCGCGCCCAGCGGGCCCGCGGGAAGCTCGCCCTGCTGCGCTTTCTCGCCGGGGCAGAGCCCCAGTTCCGCTCCACCTTCAACTGGGTCGGCGGGGCGGCCCGCGACACCTACAGCGCTGCGCTGGTCGACAGCCTCAAGGCCAACAAGGCGCCGAGCCGCCCCCCCGCGGCGATGGTGGCCCCGATCTGGGCGGACTTCGCCCGCGAGGCGGCGCAGCTCGAGCACGCCTTGGACTGGCTGCGCGGGCTCTTTGGCGAGGAGCCCGCCCCCGACGCCCTGCGCGCCATCGAGGCCGCCCCCCAGGCCCTGGTGCGCACCGCCGCCGACGCGCCGCGGCTGCCCGAGGCCGGGGCACCGGCCAGCCCGGCCCAATTGAGCGCCTGGTTCTCCGCCGCCCTCGACCGCGCCCTCGCCGCCCGGCTCCCCTGACCCTCTCTGCCGCGCCCACGCCCCGGAGGCGCCCTTGGCCCGCCTGGTCCTCGCCCCCAACCTGCTGATCTCTGCCGCCGAGGCTATCGGGCCGCTGCCCCTGGTGGGGGAGGGCCGTCCGCCGCCCGCCGAGTGGAGGCCTCCCCCCTTGTCTTTGCAGGCGCCGCCGGGGTCTTCGCGGGATCCGGCCACCAGCCTGCCCGATCCCTTCTACCGCCGAGAGGCCACCGCCCTGGCCCTGCGCGGCGCCGGCGGCGAGGCCCTGGCGGCCTGGGGCGTGGCCGTTCGGGCGTTGGCGGCGGGCCTGCTCCGGGTGGAGCCCCTGGATCTGGCGGAAGGGCAGGGCGCCTTTGGCCGGGCCCTGGCGCGGATGCACCCCGGGCGCCGGCGCCTTTGCGCGCTGCACGCCCGGCTCCCCGGAGGCGAGCGCATCGTCGCGATCTCCGACGAGGAGCTGCTGCTGTGGCCCGCGGCCCGCCTCGGTCCAGGCGACTGGGCGGCGCTCAACCGCGAGTTGGGCGCCCTGCCGCCGGGGCGCGACCCCCTGGCGCTGCTGGCCGATCTGCGCGCCAGCCTCGTCGCCGCCCACCTCTTCGGGCCCGAGCGGCCCCTGTGGATGAGCGGCCTCGACGCCCTCCTCGGCGATCGGCTGCCGAGCGAGGGCCTCGTTCAGCTCCGCCAGCACAGCCTCGCCGTCGGGCCCATTCCGCTGCGCCTCGGCAAGGAGGTCGCCGCCGTCTACCTTCCCACCGCCTCCCCCGGGGCGGGCGCCCTGCTGCGGCGCCTCGCGATGGCCCGCTTCGGCCGCGATCGCCAGGGCGACCTGGTGGCCCGCGACCGCGCCGGGCAGGCCCAACTCCGCCTGCGCCTGCCCGGCGGCCTCGATGACGAAGACCGCAAGCGCTGGGGCCTCGGCGTGGTCGAGCGCCTCGATGGGGCGCCGCCGGACTGGTCGGAGGCCGTCACCCTGCACGCCCCCGACGGCCTCTTCGCGGCGGCCGGGGCGGCCCTCTTCCCGCCCCAGGGCCTCGACGTCGCCGAGATCTGGCGCCTGCCCTTCTGCTTTCCTGATCCGCTGCGCGTGCTGGTCGACGCCCTGGGCGAGGCCGGCCTGCCCGCCGCGGCGACCCGGGGTGCGGCCGGCGTCGGCTACAGCCCCGAGGCCCTCCAGCAGAGCCTTTTGCGCGGCTGGCGCCTCCCCCAGGCCCGCGAGCTGCGCGCCAACCCCGGCCAGGGCTTCGTCTTCGGGCGCGCGCCTCAAGTGCAAGCCTATGTCGAGCAGCCGGGCGCCGTGTTGGACCTCGCACCGATCGGCGCCGCCCTCTTTCTCGCCTTTCAAGGGGGCCTGCAGGCGCGGCCCGATGGGCTCTTTCGCGGGTCGGAGCGCCTGCTCTTCGTTGACGGCACCCGCCTGCGCGCCGAGCCCGAGGCCCTTGATCCCCTCGACGAGGCCACCCGCGAGGAGCTGCGCGGCCGGCGACGGGGTCAGCTCCAGCGCTTTTGCCGGGCCTGGTCGCTGCACGAGGCCCCCGCCGCCGCCGGCGAGGCCCTCCTCGACCTGCTCCGGGCCGCCGCCTGGGCCTTCGCCGCCTGGGTCGAGCCCCCCTTCGCCAACGGCCCCAAGGCCCGCCGCAGCCTGCGCTGGGCCTTGGGCGATCCCTTCGGTCCGATCGAGCTCCCCGTCGATCCCAGCCTGGAGCCGCGCCCATGATCGCTTGCCCTGCCTGCGGCGCCCGGCTGGAGGGCCTCGCCCTCAGCCTGCGCCTGAGCCCGCGGCGCCTGGAGCGCGACGGGATGCGCTGCCCCGCCTGCGCCGGCCACGTGCCCCTCGCCGACGCCCTGCTGGCCCAGGGGGTCTTTGTCCGACACGATCAGCTCTGCCGCTGGGTGGAGGGCGGCGATCCCGAGCTGCTGCGCGTCGGGCGGCTGATCTTCCACCTGCCCGGCGTGCTGCCCCTGAGCCTGCGCACGGTCTGCTTTGGCGCCCTGCCGCGCCTGCTCGACGCCGAGGGGCGGGCCTTCGCCGGCCTGCTGCCCCTGCGC
>JBEIQK010000266.1:0-7860 GCA_040376505.1 Alphaproteobacteria bacterium
CCACCATCGCCACCTGCGTCCCGCGGGGCGCCTTTACCTGGGTCACCCGCCGCCTGCGCGGAGCCGGGGTGGTGAAGATCCCGCTGGTCACCAGCAACCGCATCAACACCCCCGAGGTCGCCGAGGCGGTGCTGGCCAGCGGATCGGCCGACATGGTGAGCCTCGCGCGACCCCTGCTGGCCGACCCGGACTTTGTCGCCAAGGCCGCCGCCGGCCGGGCCGCCGACATCAACACCTGCATCGCCTGCAACCAGGCCTGCCTCGACCACATCTTCCAGAACCGGCGCGCGAGCTGCCTCGTCAACCCGCGGGCCTGCCATGAGACCGAGCTGGTCTACCACCCCACAACGGCCCCCAAGCGGGTCGCCGTCGTCGGTCTGGGCCCGGCTGGCCTCGCCGCCGCCACCGTCGCCGCCGAGCGCGGGCACCGGGTCACCGCCTTTGAGGCGGCCGACCGCATCGGCGGCCAGTTCAACATGGCCAAACAGATCCCCGGCAAGGCCGAGTTCCACGAGACGCTGCGCTACTTCGAGGGGCGCCTTGCGCAGACCGGCGTGACGGTTCACCTGAACCGACGGGCCACCCCGGCCGATCTGCAGGAGTTCGACGCGGTGATCGTCGCCACCGGCGTGGTGCCGCGCGCCTTGCGCCTGCCCGGCGCCAGCGCGCCGCGGGTGCTGAGCTACCTCGATGTGCTGGCCCATGGCGCCCCGGTGGGCCAGCGCGTGGCGATCATCGGCACCGGCGGCATCGGCCATGACGTGGCCACCTTCTTGCTGGAGCGCCCCGAGGCCCACGCGCCGGTCGACCTGCTGGGCTCCCCCGACACAGACCCGGCCCTGGGGGCCTTCCTGCGCCAGTGGGGCGTGGACGGTGCCTCCTGGGGGCGCAGCGAGGCCGCCCGCGGGGGACTGTCCACCCCCGAGAAGCCCGTGGCGGAGCGGCAGATCACGCTCTGTCAACGCTCGCCCAAGGGCAAGGGCAGCCGCCTCGGCAAGACCACCGGCTGGATCCACCGGGCCGCCTTGCAGAAGCGCGGCGTCAGCGTGCTCTGCGAGGTGAGCTACGAGAAGGTGGACGAAGCCGGCCTGCACCTGCGGGTGGCCGGCAAGCCCACGGTGCTCGCGGTCGACACGGTGATCGTCTGCGCCGGCCAGGAGCCGCTGCGCGAGCTGGTGGCGCCGCTCCGGGCCGCGGGCAAGACCGTTCACCAGATCGGCGGCGCCGATGAGGCCACCGAGCTCGACGCGCGTCGGGCCATCGCCCAGGGCTCCCAGGTCGCCGCCGAATTGTAAACGGTTCCTGGGCCACGAGGCGGGCAGGCCCGGGTGGCCCTTGGGCGCTGCCGCCGCCCCTCGGCGGTCAGGCGGGTGGGTGTTAGGCGGCCCCTGCCCCGGAGCGACCATGGCCGCCGACCCTCCCCTCCGCGAACGCCTCGCCCAAAGCCTCGGCCCCGTGCTGGCCTCTGACCTCGCCGCCCACCTGCGCCGCGACGGCGTGCTGGTGGTGGCCGCCGGCCTCGATCTGCTCACCTGCGCCGAGGCCCTGGCCACCGACGACGCCAGCCGGGTGCGCGAGTGGGTGACAGCGGGCAGCCTGCGCAAGGCCAGCGAGGCGGAGCGGGCCCGGTGGCCCGGCGAGGCCGATGGCACCTGGATGGCCGTGGTGGTGCAGCCCTTCGTGCTGGTTCAACGCCTGAACGGTGCCGAAGCCTGAGAGCGCCGGTCTCAGCTCCGCACCCAGGACAGATAGCGGCGCATCAGCCCTGCCACCCGCGGGGTCAGTCGCTGGCGGCCCCAGGCCGAGGCCAGCTTGAAGACCAGCTCCGATCGGGTGGGATAGGGCGTGATCACCCGGCCCAACTGCCCCAGGGTCAGCCCCTCGGTGAGGGCCAGGGTGAGCGGGGCGAGCAGCTCGCCGGCCTGCTCACCCACCACGAGGGCCCCGCGCAGGCGGCCCTGGCGATCGGCGATGACGGCGCCAAAGCCGCTCTGTTCACCGTCGGTGCGGGCCCGGTCGGTCTCTCCCACGGCGACACGCAGCACCTGGAGCGAAGGGTCCTGAGCGGCCTCCTCGGCGGAGAGGCCCACGGCGGCGATCTCCGGCTGGGTGTAGATCACCCGCGGGATGACCAGCCGACTGAGGCGCGCGCCGCCCAGGGGAAAGAGGGCGTTGCGCAGCACGATGCGGGCCTGGTGATCGGCGGCGTGTGTGAAGCCCGCCTGGCCGATGACGTCGCCGGCGGCGTAGACGCGGGGGTTGGTGGTGGCGAGGTGATCGTCGACGGTGACGCCCTTGTCGGTGAAGGCCACGCCGGCCGCCTCCAGCCCCAGATCGAGGTTGGGGCGGCGGCCGAGGGCCACCAGCAGTACATCTCCGGCGAGCACCTGCCCATCGGGCAGCCAGACCCGCCGCACCGCGCCTTCCCGCTCCACCCGCTGCACGGGCGCATCCAGAAAAACAGACACACCATCTTCGCGCAGGCGGGCCGCGAGGAGGGCGCTGGCCTCGGGGTCTTCGCGGGGCAGCAGCCGGCTGCGCTGCTCGATCAGGCTGACCCGGGCGCCGAGGCGGCCGAAGGCCTGGGCCATCTCGCAGCCGATGACCCCGCCACCGAGCACGAGGAGGTGCTGGGGCAGCGCGGTCACGGTGAAGAGTTGGGCGTGGGTGAGGGCGCCGGCCGCGGCGAGGCCTGGGATCGGCGGCCGATCGGCCTGGGAGCCGGTGGCGATCAGGCAGCGGTGAAAGCGCAGGATCTGTTCACCCACTACCACCCGCTCGGCGTCGACAAAGCGGGCGGGGCCGAAGAAGACGTCGACCCCGGCGCGCTGGAGGCGGGCGGCGCTGTCGTGAACCGACAGCTCGGCGCGCACCCGCCGCACCCGCTCCAGAACAGCGGCGAAGTCCACCTCGACGGTGGCGCGAAGGCCGAGACGGTGGGCCTCGCGGAGGGACTGGGCGGCGTGGGCGGCGCGCAGCAGGGTCTTGCTGGGCACGCAGCCGGTGACCAGACAGTCGCCGCCCAACAGGTCGCGCTCGACCAGGGCCACCTTGGCGCCCAGGGCCGCGGCGCCAAAGGCCGCGACGAGGCCGGCGGGGCCGCCGCCGATCACCACGAGGTTGTAGCGTGGGGCCGGTGCGACGGGCACCCAGTCGGTGGGGTGCGTCTGGGCGATCAGGGCCTGATCGTGCGGATCATCGGCGAGGATCATGCAGCGTTGCGCAGGGCGAAGGCCACGGCCGACACCGCGATGTACTGGGCGCTGTGCAGCAGAAAGGCCGGCCAGAAGGTGCCCGCACGCAAACAGAACCAGCCCAGCAGCACCCCGCCGGGCACCGAGATCCAGAACTCCAGGCCGGGCTTGTCGTAGTGCAGCAAAAAGAAGGGCACCATTTGGAAGGCGATGGCCACCAGGGGGTCGCCCCGCCGGGCGATGAGGTGCAGCATCACGCCGCGAAAGATCAGCTCCCAGCCGATGAAGTCGATGGTCACGCCCGTGAGGAGGCGGAGCAGGGCGGGCAGGTGGGTCTTGGCGGCGCTGGAGGCCGGGTAGAAGGAGGCCAGGGTGGGCGAGAGCAGCACCGCCGCCGCGCTGCCCGCGACGACGAGGAGCAGCCCGACGAAGGTGCGGGGGGCCCACCAGCGCAGGTCGCCGAGCCCCAGGCCGGCCTCGGCGAAGGCGGCCCGGCCGGCGCAGAGGCGCGCCGCCACCGCCCCGGGGAGCAGCAGGGCCAGCAGCAGGAAGGGGCTCGCCTTGGCGGCGCCGGGCGCGGCGAAGCGCCAGAGGAGGGGGGCCAACAGCAGCAGGGCAGGCAGGGCGCGCCGCGCCGAAGAGACCGGCGCCAGCAGCGCCACCGCGGCGAGGCAGGGCGCGGTGTGGGCCACCATCCGCCAGATCCCGCGCGGCAGGGCGGCGTGGGCCAGCCCATGGAGCTCGGCGAGGCCCAGCCCGAGGCAGAGCAAGGCGACCAGCAGGGCGAAGGAGGCGCCTTGTCCGGCGGGCGGAGCCGTGGCGGCGGGCAGTTCGCCGAAGAGGGCGGTCCACCCGCGTTGGAGCAGCGTCAGCACAGAGATCCTCGCAGGGGCGGGGCGGTCGGCTGCCGCAGCCTACACCAGGCGCCGCGGCAAGCGGGACAGGCCCACCGCATCCCCGAGCAGGCCCACCACCGACCCCACGAGCTCGAGGTCATCGGCGATGCCCTGGCGGTCGGCCTCGCCGCGCATGCGCTCCGCGGCGAGCAAGGCCTCGGCTTCGAGCAAGGCGGCGCGCCGGGCCGGGTCTTCGGGCGGCGGCCCCTTGGCGGCGGCGGTCGCGGCCGCGTCGGCGAGGCGCTGAACGAGGCTCTCGGGCAGCCACAGGACCTGACAACGCTTGCAGAGGCCGGCCTCGGGCGTCTTCTGGTCGAGGGGGTGGCGGCAGCTTGGGCAGGGCGGCCCGGGCCGACCGGCGGCGCCGTTGATCGGCCGCCACATGGCGTCGAAGCCGGCCGGGTCGGCCACCCGACGCAGGGCGCCCAGGGTGAAGAGGGCGCCATGGCCCGCGGGGCAGCGAAAGCCCCGGGCGGCCCCGATGGACTGGGGCTCCAGCGCCTGTGAACAGTCGGCGCAACGAAGGCCCGCGCCGACCCTCACCTGCCGGTCCCGAAGAAGGGCGAGCCCCAGGTCAAGGCGCCGCCGCCGTCGGTGTCGAGGGCGCACTCCTCGTCGTAGGCGGAGCCGCCGAGCAGGATGGCGAAATTGGTGCGGAGATGGAGGTCAGACTCTCCGCTCAACACCACGCCGCCGCCGCCGTCGGAGAGGATGAGGATGCTGTCGCGACCAAAGCCAAGGGCCAGGTCGGCGAGGCCGTCTCCGTTCAGGTCGCCGGCGGTCAGTCGCCCACCCTCCGGCAGGGCGCCGATCGAGGGCACCTTGGTCTGGGCGCGGGGGCCGTCGGCGTCGATCAGCACGAAGGAGATGTCGCCGGCCATGCTGCGGGAGACGAGGATCGGCGGCGCGTCGGGCAGGAGGCTGGCCGACAGCTCCGGGATCGGCAGGCGGTCGACGACCGTGTCGGTGCGGACCAGCGAGGTGGTGACAAGGGCGTCGAGGGTGTCGAAGCCGCTGAGCACCAGGACTTCGGCGCCGCCGCTGTCGGTGCCTACCACCATCGCGGCAGGGCCGTGAAAGTAGGCCGAGGAATTAAAGGGCGCTTCGCTGAGGCCGTCCCAGTGGGAAAAGCGCTTCTCCAGGACTTCCATCGACAGGAAGGGCGTGTCGGTGATGATGCGGTTGCGGGCGCGCACCATGCCGGGTCGGTCGCCGGAGAGGCCGAGCAGGCCTTCGGGATCGCGCAGCGGGGCGCCGATGGCGACCGGCCCCTGCAAGAAGGGCAGCGTGTCACCGGAGAGGGCCGCGGCGCCCGCGAGATCGAGCACGCCCAGCCAGGCCTGGCCATCGCCGTCGCGCCAGCCGAGCAGCAGGCCGCCGTCGTCGGAGACCTCCTCGCTCAGCACAACGGGGGCGGTGGACACGCCGTTGTTGGTGGTGTCGGGGGGCAAGGCGCCCTCGCCAGACAGATTGTTGTAGTTCACCCGCACGTTGACCGAGATCGTGGTGGTGGTGGCCGGATCCACCGACAGGGCGGTGGAGAAGAAGGCGAAGTCGCCGTCGCCGGTGGAGATCACCGACAGCGCGTCGGCCGGCCCGATCGCCATCACCGGCACGCCGTCGAGAGAGACGGCGGGGCCGTCTGCGCCCCAGGCGAGCTCGGCCTCGACGGGGCCGCCGGCACCTTCGACGATCAGGCGCGGCCAGACGTCGCCCTCGGCGCCGCGGTAGACGATCAGGGCGTCTGCCGAGGGGTCCTGGGCCACGCCGAGGTGCTCGCCGGCGCTGGCGGTGAGCACGCTGCTGCCATCGCCCCCGCCGCCCAGGAGCATCGAACTGCCGGGGCGCCCGGCGTAGCCAGGGGGCGAGAAGCACTTGCCGTAGAAGCAAAACCCCCGGCCGGCGGTGCTGGGGGGCGTTTTGTTCAGGTACTGGGTGCCGAGGAAGCCGCCGCCGGTGGAGGAGACCTCCTTGGCATCGTCGACGATCACATCGGCGACCGACCAGGTGACAAAGGACTGAACCAGCGCGGGCCGGAGGGGGTCAATCGAGCCCACCTGGGCCCGCAGCTCGCGGGCTCCGTTCAGGAGGAAGGAGGAGGAGGCGACACGAACCGCGCCCTCCGAGGCGTCGGCCGCGTCATAGGCGAGGTTGGCCTGCCCCGACAGGGGGTGCAGCAGCGCGCGCACCGGGGCGGTGGCGGACTTGTTGGTGAAGTCCGGGATCACCCAGGCGGCCCACTGCCCTTCGCCCCAGGCCTCGAGGATCAGCTCGGGGTATCCGTCGCCGTCGAGGTCTTCACCGACAGCGGTGGCGGCCTCAATCGAGAAGCTGGGCGGCGTGATCTCCAGCTGGCGGAGGCGGGAGAAGGCGCCCGCGCCGCTGCTCCAGGAGAGGGCCTCGAGGCCGAGGTTGCCGCCGCCGCTCACCTTGGAGAGGCTGAGGGCCCAGGCGTAGGTGGCGTCTCCTTCGACCGGGCTGGCGGAGAGATCGCTCTTGCTGAACAGTCCCATGAAGGCCGTGCCCTTGCCCACGGCCGTGGCGGTGATGTCCCCCGCCGAGACCCATTCCCAGGGGACGGTGTCGGCGTCGTGGTAGGTGCCTCCCCAGCGGCCGGAGCTCTCATCGATCAGCAGCGCAATGTCAGGGGAGCTCGGCTCCTTCTTGGTGTTGTTCAGGCCCAACACCACCCCGAAGATGGCGAAGGCGGCCACCGCCGAGGTGCCCGTACCCGTCACGCTCAGGCCATCCCAGGACAGATTGTTCAGTTGAACAAATCGACCTTCCGTGGTAGGGAAGACACCGCTGATGCCGATCTCACCTGTGGCGGTGCGGAAGTGGTGGGTGGTCCCGCAGAGGAGGTCTTCGCCCGGCTTGAGGCCGGCGTCGAGGCTGCTGTCACGGCAGGTCCATCCAGATTCGGTGAAGTTGATCGCGGTGCAGTCCCGCACCGTGAAATTCCCACCGCCGATGTGCAGGGAGAGAACCTCGATGAGGCCATCACCGTCGGCGTCGGCGGTGGTGGTATGACAGAGCGTCTCTCCGCTCAAGGCGCTGGTGTCGATGTGCCCGGTGGTGTCGCCGGTGAAGGTCGACAGGAGGGCGTCGGGGTTGGTGTACAGACCCACCGCCACATCGGCCAACAATTCGCCGTCGGCCATAAGGCGGATCGGGCTGCGCACGCCTTCGGGGGGCGCCAGGCCGGGGGGCAGCGCCACCGAGACCAGCAGGTCGCCGTCTTCGTCGATGCGGACATCGGCGGGCACCACGCTGCCATCGCCCAGCACGGCCTCGAAGGAGAGGGCGGCGACCGCCTCTTCGAGGGGGGCCTCGCTGCCATCGTCGAGGCTGGCGGTGGCCCGCACGGTGAAGACCACGGTGCCGCCCACATCGGCGGGGAGGGTGGCGGGCGAGAGGCTGATCACCGACTCGGCGCGGACCTGGTAGCCGGGCGCTGTGCCCTCGTCGCCGCCCTCGTCACCCGCACCCTCATCGCCAGCGCCCTCGTCGCCGGCCCCCTCGTCGCCGCTGCCTTCGCCGCCGCCCTCATCGCCCTTGGGCTCCTCCTTCTCGCCGCAGGCCAGCAGCAGCGGGGGGAGCAACAACAGAAGGGCGGCAGGGAAAAGGGGGCGTCGCAGCATCAGACCTCCAGGGGCCCCAACCATGCCACGGCCTGGGCGCTTTGGCACCCCCAAAGCACATCAGCCGCGATCCTGGATTTCGTGCGGGCGGCGCAGGCAGCGACGATAGACAGTCAGATCGTCTCGCCG
>JBEIQK010000513.1:0-4830 GCA_040376505.1 Alphaproteobacteria bacterium
AGCGGCTCCTCGACGAAGCGCAGGGCCCGCACCGGGGTGCCGGCGATGCGGGCCGGGTCGTAGCGCACCAGGGCGAGGTTGTGCTGCGGGTGCAGCCAGAGCACCTCGCCGGGGATCTGCACCGCGCCGCCAAAGGTGAGGGTCAGCTCGCCCAGCGCCACCGGCACGGTGTCGCGGTCGACCACCACGAGGCCCCGCTCGGCGTCGACCACCACGCCCACGCCGCGGAAGCTGGCCCCGTAGACGCCGTCGGTTCGGTAGGGGATCTGAAAGCTGGCCACCACGAAGCTTTGGGCGAGGCGCCGCTCGGCGCGGCCCTTGTGGACGAGGGCTGGGGCCACCTGCGCCGCCTCCACCGGGGCCTTGGGGGCCGGCGGCAGCTCGACGCAGGGCCAGCGCCCGCTCGCGGCGTCCAGGCGACAGCGCCGGGTGGGGTACCAGCGGCGGTCCAAGGTGAGGATCTGCACCTGGCTCTCGCGCGGCGCGTCGAGGTCCACCACCCGCACCGGCACGCGGCTGCCGTGGGGGAGCGTGGCGAGGACCCGCTCCAGGGCGTCGAGATTGGGGATCGGCTGGCCGTTCACCTCGGTGAGCAGGCTGCCCACCTCCAGCCCGGCGGCGGTGAAGCTGAAGCCGCCGCCGGCGAGGTAGACCCCCTTCACCGGCACGCCAAAGTTGCGGGCCTGCTGGTAGCTGAGCGGATGGAGGACCCCGCCGCCGACCTCCAGCAGCTCGGCCGGCGTGATGGCGTGTAGATCCTGGATGGTGAGATCGACGGTGATCGGCTTGCCGCCTCGCTCCACGGTGAACTGCAGGTCGCGGCCCACCGCGGCGTCCATCTGCCCTTCGAGGGGGACAAAGCCCGGCACCGGCTGCCCCTCCACCGCGAGGAGCACGTCGCCCGGCCGCAGCCGCCCATCGGCCGGCCCCTCCGGCAGGAGATCCCGCACCACCAGCACGCCGGTCGCAGCGGGATCGCCGGCCCGCAGGCGGTCTTCGGCGGCGGCGGAGAGGCCGAGCCGGCGGGCCTCGTTGAAGGGCTCATAGGCGAAGGTGGCCTGCACCGTGCCGCGGGTGACCGGCTGACCGCGCTGGATCAGCTCCAGGGCCCGCACCACCCGGTCGAGCGGCAAGAAGTAGCTGCTGGCCGCCTTGGTCTGCCCCCCCGCGTTGAGGGCCAGGGCCCGCCCCTGCTGATCGATCACCGGCGAGCCGCTCGATCCGCCCGAGGTGCCCGAGGCCGCCTGGATGTAGAAGGTGTTGAAGTCGTTGTAGCCGCGCCGATCGTAGGTGGGCGCGTCGCGGTTGGTGCGGGCGATGGTGCCCGACAGAAAGCTCAGCTTCTCGCCGGCGTCGTTGCCCACCACCCGGATCTCGGCCCCCACCACCGCCCCCTCGGGAAAGAGGGGGATCGCCCGCAAGCCAGGCTGGTGCCGCAAGCCGGCCGGATCGAAGCGCAGCAGCGAGAAGTCGTGGATGGGGTCGCGGTAGACGACCTGGGCCTCGACCTCCTCGTTGTTCTGAAAGACGAGGCGCAGCGAGACCGGCCCCGGGCCCGGCACATGGCGGTTGGTCAGCAGCAGCCCACGCGCCGCGTCGACGACGAAGCCCGTCGCGTAGCTGGTGGAGGGGGCGCCGGTGTCAAAGGCCCGCGGCCGGCTGATCTTGACGGTCACCACCGAGGGCGCCACCCGCTCCAGGGTGGTCGACCAGGGGTCTGCGCTGGCTGAGGCCGCTTTGCCCCCCGCGTCGAGGGTGGGGGCGGCGACCGCGAGGCAGAGGCTGAGGAGGAGGGCAGCGATCACGCGGGTGCTCCGATGCGCCCCCGCCCTATCGCGCCCGCCCGCTCAGAGGCGGAGTTGGGCCCACAGGCGGGCCGCGTCATTGTCGAGCGGCGTGCCCTGGCGCTCCATCCGGTGGACGTAGCCGCCGCCAAAGCGCAGGGCGTCGCCCTTCATGTGGTAGGTGAGACCACCCATCACTTCGCCCACGTCGCCGTTGTTCTCCAGATCAGCGTCGTCGTCGAAGATGCCCACGCGCACGGCGGGCTCGAAGCCCTTCGCCGAGTAGCCGATCTGGGCAAAGCCCCCGCTGCGCGAGGTCTCGTCGTAGACGCCCGGGTCGATGATGTCGGTGTTCTCGGGCTCGATGGTGACGAGGTGGCCTTCGACCAACAGGGCGAGGCCGTCCACCCGCAGGATGAGGTCGCCGCCGTAGCCCAGGGTGCGGGTCGACAGGCTCGGGTTCAACCAGAAGTCGCCCGCGGCGCCCAGGGTGAGGCCCTTGACCTTGCCGTAGGTGTCGTAGACCTTGCCCTTGCCCGTGGCCCCCTCGAGGCGCGCGGTGATGAGCTTGCCCGCGTTGTCATCGCGGAAGATGTCGCTGTTGCCGTTGAAGGCGCCGACCCGGATGCGGGCGCGGTTGCCCTCGTCGTCTTTGCCGAAGCGCCCGTCGAGCACCACGCCGGCCTCGCGATCAGGCACCAGCCACTCGGTGCCCACCGAGCGCTCCATCAGCACGAGGTTGCCGCTGCTCATCAGGTTGTCGCGCGAGACCGGCACCTTCTGCTGGCCGATGTCGGCCCACAGGCCCTTCACGAGGCGAAAGCCCATGGAGGCGTCGACGAAGTGCAGCCCGTCGCTCTCGGCGCCGTCGAGCTGATCGTAGTTGGCGCCCACGCCCACCACCATCGCGTAGCGAATCGCTTCGCCATCGCCTTCAAAGCCGAGGCGGGCCCGGCGGATCTTGAAGCCAGGGTCATCCTCGGGGTCGCCGTAGCTGATCGGGTCGGCGGTGGGGTCCATGTCCTGGTCGAAGGCGGTGCCCCAGACCTGGAGCAGCGCCACCGGCTTGGGCTCCGGCAGGGGCGATCGCCCCTCGTCGGCGGCGGCCAGCCCGGGCAGGGACCCGAGGGCCAAGGCCGCGAGCAGACGCAGGCTGCGGGGGGTGGAAGAATCGAGGGAGCAGGTCTGGGTGCTGGTGTGCGGCTTTGGCATGGCCCTTCCGGTTCGCGTCCAGTATTCTACGTCCAATATGCGCGTCCAGCCCTCCACCCCGGTCCATTTCTCTCCCCTCACCCCCTCCCTGCGCCGTGCTCAACGCTGCGGGGAGCTCGGTGTCGTGGCCCTTCTCACCCTGCTCACCGGCTGCGCCGAAGGCGATCCCTACTCGCGGGCCTTCGAGGTCGAGCAGCTCCGCCAGACCATCGGCGGCCCCAAGGCCCTGGTGCGCGAGGGCGACTTCATCCTGGAGAACGATCGCATTCGCCTGGGCATCCTCGGCACGCGCATCAGCATGGGCACCCACACGTCGGGCGCGAGCCTCGCCGACGCGGATCTGCAGCGCACCGACCCGAGTGTGCAGGGCGGCTTCGGCAACGACCGCATGGCCGAGACCTTCCCCACGGTCAACCTCAACATCATGCAGGCCGACGAGGCGGCGGGCGAGGTCGTCATCCTCAAGGATGGCAGCGACGGCGGTGACGCGGTGATCTGCACCAGCGGCCCCGAGGTGAGCTTCATCACGCTGCTGAACCCCCTGTGGGCCCTGCAGTGGAGCGGCGTGCGGCCGATCTTCCACATGCGCACCGACTACACGCTCTCGCCGGGCATGGCGGCGGTCAAGATCAAGACCTGGGCCTTCATCGGCGCCGAAGCCCCCTGCTCCATCGCCGATCCCGACGCCGAGGCCGGCTACAAGGGCGCTGCCGTCGGCATCTCCGAAGGCGATGACATCATCGCCACCACGCTGGCGGCTGAGAACGGCGGCCTCGCCTTTGGCGACTTCTACCTCCAGGGCGGCTCGGTCGACGTCTTCACCCCCGACGTCGGCTTCGACGAAGAGCTGCACATCGCCGGGCTCGGCGAGCAGGGCGTGAACACCGTCACCAACCCGGTCTTCGTCGACTACATCGGGGGTACCTCGGAGGGGGTCAGCTACGGCCAGATGTCGAGCACCGGCCCGCTCGGCATCCCGATGTTCACCTCCTCGCAGACCGTCACCATCGGCGGCATCGTGCAGGGCGACGGCAGCAAGGCCCGCTTCGCGCCGGGCGACATCTACAGCTACGAGCGCTGGTTCGCCGTCGGCAACGGCGACATGGTCAGCGTGGTCGACGCCCTGCTCGAGGCCCAGGGCAAGCCCACCGGCCGGGTGCAGGGCTTCGTGGTCGAAGAGAGCACCGGCATCGCGGTGCCCGGCGTTCACGTCTTCGCCTACAAGAAGGGCGCTGCTGCCCCCTGGACCGAGTGGACCACCGATGTGGCCCTCGACGATCGGCGCGAGGACGGCTCCTTCGGCGGCACCCTGCCGCCCGGCGAGTGGGAGCTGCTCGTTCACGGCGAGGGTCGCCCCGACGGCAAGCGCCTCGCGGTCACCCTGGAGGAGGGCGAGACCCTCGATCTGGTGCTGGCCTCGCCGCGGCCGGGCGCGGTGCACGTCGAGGTGGTCGACGAGACCGGCCTCGCCGTGCCGGCCAAGGTCAGCTTCTTCGTCACCGAAGGCGAGAGCCCCCGCGACTCGGTGCTGGGCGACAGCTACATCGGCGGCAAGCCCGCCCAGGTCGCCTTCACCGCCGACGGCTCGGTCGACGTCGTGCTGCCCCCGGGCCGCCGCTACTACGCCGTGGCCTCCCGCGGCGTGGAGTACGAGCTCGGCACCTCCAAGGCCTTTGAGGTCACCACCGCCGGCAAGGTCGAGCTGCAGCTCCAGGTCATCCGCTCGGTCGACACCGCGGGCTGGGTCAGCGGCGACTTCCATGTGCACGGCATCCGCAGCCAGGACTCGGGCGTCACCCGCAAAGATCGCGTGCTGACCATGGCCGCCGAGGGC
>JBEIQK010000541.1:0-4593 GCA_040376505.1 Alphaproteobacteria bacterium
CGCGCCACCCTCGCCGACCCCACCAGCCCCCCGGCCGATCGGGTGGCCCGCGTTGAGGATCTGCGCGACGGCAACCCCAGCGCCGCCCTGGAGCTGCGCGAGGTGCGCGAGGTGGCCGCGGCCTACGCCGCCATGGGGCGTGTCGAGCGGGCCACCGCCGTGCTGCGGGCCGGGCTCGGCGCCGCCTTCCTCGCCGAGGCCGCCCCGGCGCGGCAGTTGGAGGAGATCACCGGCCCGCTCTCCTCGCTCCAAGCCCTGCGGGCCCTGGTGGGCCGCTACCCCGACCTGCCCGCCGTCGAAGAGGCCCTCTTCCTTGCCCCGCAGCGGCTGGGCGCCCTCGCCGAAGACGGGCTGCCCCCCGCGCTGGTCGCCCAGGGCATCACGCCAACCGACGTGCGCTTGCTGGCCGCCGACTGGGATCGCGAGTTTCTGGCCCTCTACCCGGCCTCGGCACGCGCCCCCGCCGCCGCCTTCGACCTCGTCAGCGGCCTGCTCAGCCTGCGCGCCTTTGGCCTCGCCGCCGAGCAGGCCAGTCGCTACGCCGACCGCCCAAGCCCGCTCTCCGACACCCTGCTCTTCCTCTCCGGCGTCGGCCGCGCCGAGCTCGGCGAGGACCGCGCCGCCAGCCAGATCTTCCGCCGGCTCGCCACCGAGCGCTTTGTTCAGGAAGACGGGACCCTCGGCCCCGCCCGCACGGTCTCCGACGCCCGCTACGCCCTCGCCCGCCTCGACGAGGCCAGCGGCCGCTACGAAGACGCCCTGCGCGGCTACACCGAGGTTCAGTCGTCCTGGCCCGAGGCCGCCCGCTCTGCCGCGGCGCTCAGCCGGGTGGATCTGCAGGTCGACGAGCCCATCGTTGCGGTGGGCCCGGGGGAGTCGGTGCGACTGCCGATCACCGCCGTCGGACTCGATCGGGTGACCGTGCAGGCCTACGCCATCGACCTTCGCACCATCTTCTTGCGCGACGCCGGCCTCGACGGCGTCTTCGACATCTCGGTGGCCGGCATCAGCCCGGCGCTGAGCCGCACCGAGGCAGTGAAGGCCGGCCCCTTCCCCACGTCCCGCACCCTCGACCTGCCCCTGCGCGGCGCCGGGGCCTGGCTCGTCCACATCGACGGCGGCGGGCACCATGGCAGCGCGCTCGTGCTGCGCTCAGCGCTCACCTTGGACACCACCGGCGGCCGCGTGGTGGTGCGCACCGCCAAGGGCCAGCCCGCCGCGGGCGCCGAGGTGCGGGCCCTGGTCGGCGGCAGCCTCCAAGCCCGCCGGGCCGATCTGCGCGGCGTGGTCGATCTGCCGCCCGGCGCCATTCTCATCGCCTGGCTGGGCGAAGACCTCGCCTTCTCCCTGCCTGGCGCCAGCAGCGGCGGCGGCTACGCGCCGGCTCCCTCTCCCGCGGCGCCGCCGGTGGACCTGCTGCGCAACGTGAACGAACGCATGAAGCAGCAGCGACTGGACAGCGACGAGAGCTATGAGTCCACCTTTCAGAAGAGCGCCAGCGGCACGGTTAACGCGGAGGCCCTGTGATCTGCGGCAAGCGCCTCGCCGTGGTGCTGCCGGCCTACGAGGCCGCCCGCACCCTTTATCGGGTGCTGGACGCCCTGCCCGCCGAGGGGATTGACGACCTCATCCTCGTGGACGATGGCTCCACCGACGACACGGTGGCCCTCGCCCAGGCGCGGGGGCTCTTTGTCCATGTTCACCCGCAGAACCGCGGCTACGGCGCCAACCAGAAGAGCTGCTACCGCCTCGCCTTGGAGCGCGGCGCCGATCTGGTGGTGATGCTGCACCCCGATGATCAGTACCCCCCCGAGCTGGTGCTGGCCCTGGCCGAGCCCATCGCCCGCGGCCGCTACGACGTGATGTTGGGCTCGCGGGTGCTCGGCGCCGGCGCGCGGGCGGGGGGCATGCCGCTCTACAAATATGTGGCCAACCGGGCCCTCACCTTTGTAGAGAATGTGCTGCTGGACTACAAGCTCTCCGAGTACCACACCGGCTTTCGGGCCTGGTCGCGGCGCAGCCTGCAGTTGATCGACTGGATGGGCTTTGAAGACGGCTTTGTCTTCGACAATGAGATGCTGGTGGCCGCCATCCGCGGTGGCCTGCGGGTGGGAGAGCTGTCGGTTGGGGCGCGCTACCCGCCCGACGCCAGCTCGATTGGCTTTGTGGGCTCGGTCTCCTATGGCCTGGGCGTGCTGCGCTGCGCGGTGAAGGGCCGGCGCTGGGGCTGAGCGGCAGGGTGGGCCCAGTGGGGGCCGAGGCAGGTCGCGATCTCTCCGGTGCGGGGCCCGCTCACGTGGCGGTAGACGCGACATCCGCAGCGCAGCGCCGCGACCATCCGGAGAGTGACCGCCTTGGCTCTCTGTTCAACCGCGTGGTCAGGCGGCCCGGGCGATCCGCGCGGCGCCCGCGCGCGCTCCTGTGATGTTCCGCGCCGTGGGACCCAACTCCAACTCGGCCAGCGGACCCATCACGAACAGCCCCGGCCCCCACTGGAGCATGGCGTCGGTGATCGGGTACCCGCAGCCCGCACATCGGAGACCCAGGTCAGCGACGAGCCCGTCGACGAGCGCGCCGCCGGGCCGGGTCGGGGCGAAACCGGTGCAGAGCACCGTGTGCGCGGCCCCCCAGGAGCCGGTGGTGGTGCGCAGGACGAGCCCGCCCTCCGCGATCGCCTGGGCCGCCTCGAAGTCGCCGCCGATCAGCGTCACGCGGCCCGCCTTGATGTGCGTGCCGAGCTCCTCGGCGACGTCGATGGGCATCGACCCACGGTGGCGCGCCGCGGCGATCTTCTCGCGACGCTTCGCCATGTCCTTCTCCAGGGAGAAGCCGGCCATGTACCGCGGTCCAATCCACCCAGGATCACTGTCGAACTGGTGCACGCGCAGCGCGTGACGCACCCAGAGGCGCACTACGCGCCCCGCGGAGGCCAGGGAGGCGGCGAGCTGGCCGCCGCTGATCCCGCCGCCGACGACAAGCACGGGCCCATCGCTCACCTGATCGGGGGAGAACCCCGGCTCAAACACGTGGTCGACACGGGCTCCGAACACCTGGGCGGTGAGCGCCCACCCCGGCCAGAGTGGCTGCTCCCCAAGGCCGAGGGCGAGGACGATCCGCTTCGACACGATCTCGCCTGCGGGAGTCTGTACCCGGTACCCACCCTGCACAGCGGAGATCGACTGTGCGACCCCCTGGATCCGCACCGCGTCGAGCCCTTCGCGGGCGATCAGCGTGTCGCAGTGTGCGTCAAACATTTCCAGCGAAGGGCGATTGTAGGGGGCAGCGAAGGGCCCTTCTCCCGGCCAGGCGCGGGCGAAGTCCACGAGATCGAAGGGGTCCAGGCCGATGTGGTGGACGGCTGGAGAGCGGAGGTAGCGCATGCCGACGGCCCGCGTGCATTCGCGCCAGCGAAACAGAGGCCGAGGATGCGGATCGAGGACGGCGAGCCGGTCGCGGGCGACGCCACGGCCGGCCAGCAGGACATGGGCGAGGTGTGTGCCGTGAATGCCGCCACCGACGATGAGCCACTCAAACATCGGCGTCCTCGGGCTCCGTCATCTGCCAGGGGTCGAAGGGATCGGTGAACTTCCGCCACTTCCGCATCCCCAGGGCGACCTCGGCGTCGGTGAGCAGGGCCTTCTTCAGCCCGCCTTCGATGGCCGCGCGATCCATGTTGCGTCCGATGAACACAAGTTCCTGTTGGCGATCGCCCCAGGGCTTCACCCAGTTGGCCTTGATCTCCGCGCGCTCCTCGGGATCTTCGGGCCATTCGGATCTCTTCACGGCGGCCCACCAGATCCCTGCGGGCCCGATCTCGGTGATCCGCCCCGCCTGGGCCCACACGCCCGTCCACTCCGGTCGGCTGGCGAGCCAGAAGAAGCCCTTGGAGCGCACGACCCCCTCTTTTTTCTCCCGCATGAAGGTGGCGAACCGATCGGGGTGGAAGGGACGGCGCTCCCGGAACACAAAGGAGCTCATCCCGTACTCGTCGGCCTCGCTGCGCGCCTCGCCGCGCGCGACGGCCATCCAGCCGGGTGCGGCCTTGGCCGCGTCGAGATCAAAGCGCCCCGTGTCGAGCACCTCCCCGAGGGGCACCTCGCCGCGCGTGGCGACGACCTGGTGCGCGCGGGGGTTGAGGCGGGCCAGCACCGCCTGGAGCGCGGCGAGGACCTCGGTCGAGACGAGATCGGCCTTGTTGATCACGAGCACATCGGCGAACTCGACCTGCTCGACGAGCAGGCGCACAACATTGCGGTCGTCCTCGGGGCTCAGCGCCTGTCCGCGCTCACGCACCTCGTCCGTGCTCTGCCAGTCCTCCATGAAATTCAGCGCGTCGACCACCGTGACCATCGTGTCGAGGCGGGCCACATCGCCGAGGGACACGCCGGTTTCGTCGACGAAGTCAAAGGTCTCGGCCACCGGCAGCGGCTCGGAGATGCCGGTGGACTCGATGAGGAGGTAGTCAAAGCGCCCCTGTTCGGCGAGGCGCCCCACCTCCACCAGCAGGTCTTCGCGCAGGGTGCAGCAGATGCAGCCGTTCTGCATCTCCACCAGCTTCTCGTGGACCCGGTCGAGCTGGGCCTCGCCCTTGAC
>JBEIQK010000675.1:0-3699 GCA_040376505.1 Alphaproteobacteria bacterium
CCGGCACCGAAGGCGAACGGCGGAACCGTGACGGTGCGCATTGAAGCGGGCCAGCCCTACTCGGCCGTGGAGGTCGTCTGTCCCTCCACCCGCCTGCGCGGCTCCTTCTCGGGGGGTGTGGCCTCCATCCCTGGCGTCCCGGGTGAAGACTGTTCGATTGTGTTCAAGGGTGGCCCCCCTGCGCAGTACAAGCCCGTCAGGGGGGGGCAATCGGTTTCGTGCACCTTTGTGGGCACCACCGCCCCCTGCCGTTGACCCGTCCGCGCCGGCCGCGGCCGCCTTTGTTAGACTGCGCCGAGCCCGTGCTGGGAGTTCCATGCTGACCCGCCTGTTGTTCCTCCTGTTGTCGCTCACCTGGGGGCGCGCCTTCGCCGCCACGCCCGTGGATGCGATCCCGCCGCACTTCGACGCTGTCGCCCAGAAGAAGGGCGAAGAGAAGAAGACGGCCGAAGAGAAGTCCGAAGAGCAGAAGCGCGCCGAAGAAGAGGCCGAGCGCAAGCGCAAAGAGAAGCTGGCGCGCGTCATCGTGCTCAAGGTCAAAGACACCAGCACGGACTACACGAACGAGGCGGTGCACCGCAACGTGCGCAGCCGCATCTCGCGGCCAGAGGCCATGTTCTTCCCCGAGGTCGACCTCTACCAGTCCGGCCGCAAGGTGCCCGACCGCACGGTCATCCCCGCGATGCAGCCGGCGATTGTGCCCGACTCCAACATCCCGGTCATCCTCGCCGAGGTCAACAAGGTCGCGGCCTTGGGCTGGCGCGACCTGCAGCCCTCCGAGTGGGGCCTCAAGGCCGATGAGCTGCGCCGCATGGCCGAGCTCATCTGGTTTGTCGATCGCGTCGAGCTGCGTGAGCCGCTCTTCCTGCTGTACGCCCAGATCGGCAAGGCGGCCGAGAACCAGAACCACCCGGCCCCGCCCTTCTACGAGCAGGTCGGCAACTACGCGGTCAACTACTACTGGTACAAGGCGGCCCAACTCGCCTACCAGGAGCCCGCGCTGATGAGCAAGCTGACCGACCAGGATGTGTCGGGCGGCATCAACTACCTGCTCCAGCAGCTGCAGAAGGGCGAGTACCCCTCCTTCAAGGTCGACTTTGAGCAGGAGGACTACTACGACGCCGAGCTGTTCAACAAGACCTATGAGGTGCGCGTCAACGGCATCCCGGTGGAGCCCGACTCCAACGGTCAGTACGATGTCTTTCTGGGGCGCACCGACATCTACTTCAAGCGCAAGGACACCGGCCACGGCTTGTCTGAGCGCCTGGAGCTCCTCAAGCTCGAAGACAAGGTCTACTTTGTGCGCAACGTCGCCCAGAAGGTGATGGGCATCGAGTTCATCGACCAACTCTTCCTGCACAAGAACGAGTGTACGCCCGAGGTCGACGGCAACATCCTCAACTACCTCGCGATCTACCAGAAGCTGCACGACAAGGCCGAGGTCTACGTGGCGGTCGCCGAAGACGGCAACCCCAACAAGGTCTGGATCTGGCGCTACGACCGCAACAAGGCCAGCCTCTCGATGGTCGGTGGCGGTCCCGACAACTTCCCCGTGCGCTTCGCCCTGGTCTTCTCCTCGGGCATCCTCTACAACGGCGGCTATGTGGCGGCCGACACCGAGTTCGACGAGGGAGACGGCAGCGGCGACGAGAACGCCAGCGACCCCACCCAGGACATCGGCGTCAACGCCGGGCTGGAGCCGGCGGCGGTGCCCTTCTCGCTGGAGCTGCGGGCCCACTACAACCGGCTGATGGTCAACTTCGGCGTGGAGTACGGTCTCGAGGCCAGCAAGGACGGCGAGGGTTGGGTGGAGTACTACCAGCACCACAAGCCGCGGCGCCAGCTCGACGGCAACATCGAGGGCCTCGACGAGAACGACGTGGGCTCCTACGTGCTGACCAACTGCACCGAGCCGCTGGACACCGATGGTGACGGCGACATCGACCAGCCTTCGAGCTGCAACGTAGAAGAGATCCTGAAGTACCGCGACTTCAGCCGCGACATCTACCTCGGCGCTGGCGTGGTCCTCGGTCGCGACGCGGGCATCGGCTTCGGCCCCCGCTTCGCCTTCCGATGGGGCTGGATCAACATCCCCCATGGCTTCACCACCACCGCCCACTTTGGCTGGGCTGTCCAGCCGCCGATCGGTGAGTTTGGCAAGCGCTTCCGTCCGCTCTTGGACTTCGATCTGCGCGGCGGCGTGGCCATCCCGATGGATCGCAGCCTTCAGCTTGACATCGTTGACCCGGACTCCTCCGAGCCGGAGCGCCGGGTCTCGCCGATGGTCGGCCTCAACCTCGGCCTGGGCTTCACCTTCTGAGCAGATGGGTCGTAAGACATGAGCAGCATCATCCTGGGTTTGTTCATGTCTCTCGGCGCTGCCGAGGCCGGAGAGCTGTCCTGGCGCTGGGAGGGTGAGCAGCGCTTTCGCTCTGAGCTGGTGATCGAGACGCCGCTCTCCTTCACCTACATCGGGGCCGCCAACCTGGAGGCGCGGGCCGTGCAGACGGTCATCGCCGCCGAGTACCGCTGCACGCCCACCGCGGTGAAGAAGGGCTGGGAGCTCGACTGCGCCTACACCCGCGTGGAGATGAAGGGCAAGGCGCTGGGCAAGGAGCAGGAGAAGCTCAACGCCATCTTCGCCGAATACCAAAGGCTGCTCAGCAGCGCCCACCTGCAGATTCAGGTGCGGCCTGACGGTGGCATGCGCGATCTCGACCTGGAGGGCGTGGCCAAAACCAACGCGCGCCAGGCCGAGGTGCAGGAGATCCTGCGCATGTTGAGCCGGCGGGTGGTCCTGCCGCTCTTTGTCTCCACCCCAAAAGACGGCGTGGACCCCGGCAAGGCGTGGAAGCACAGCGGCTTTCACCCGGCCTTCGAGCTGCTCGACCTCGCCAGCACAACCGGCGGCGTGGTGCTGGAGACCCAGGTGAGCAAGCAGGTAGCGGGCACCTGGCTGCTGACCAGCCAGGGCCGCGGGAGCGTCGCCACGCAGATCGAGGTCGAGGGCGGGCTCGGCGCCAGCACGATGATGCAGGTGGCCGGGGAGAGCCGCTTCGATCCGAAGCTCGGGATGGTGGTCTACAGCGAGTTCCTCACCGTGGGCAACCGCTTGAGCAGCACTGCGCAGGTGGGCGATCCCCGTCGCTACTCCTGCGGCGGGTGGGTGGGGCGTCTGCGCGAAGACGGCACGGTCGAGGCCTTGGAAGGCACCCTCAAGCTGAGCCCCTGAGGGGCGGGGCCTACAGGTCGCGCACGAACTCGTAGTACTTGCCGAAGTGCACGCGGCTCACCTGCTTGCCCATCTTGATCATCTCGCGGCCGATGGCCTCGACGACATGGCGCATGCAGACGGGCTCCTTGCGGCTCGACGCGATGATGCAGGCGTTGATGGCCGAGTTGACGATGTTGCCGCCCGCGATGATGAATTGCTCGGAGATCTCGTCGATGTCGAGGTCGTCGCCCTTGGGGGCGCCCGGCGGAATGGCCTTGCGCCAGAGTTGGGCCCGCTGGGTGGCGGTGGGCATCGGAAATTCGATCACCGCGCCAAAGCGGCGGAGGAAGGCCTCATCGATGTTTTCTTGAAGGTTGGTGGTGAGGACCGCGCAGCCTTCAAAGGTCTCCATGCGTTGGAGCAGGAAGCTGACCTCCTGGTTGGCAAAGCGGTCCTGGGCCTGCTTGACGTCGCCGCGCGAGCCG
>JBEIQK010000742.1:0-3263 GCA_040376505.1 Alphaproteobacteria bacterium
CCCTTGTTCCGCCCCGTGTCCTCCCAGGTGACGTTGACGACGTTGAGGCCCTGCCCGGCGGCGAGGCTGCGGGCGGTGGGGTCGCCGACCATCTGTTCAACCTTGGCGACCGTCTGCCCGAGAGTAGGGGCCCGGGAGGGGGCGGCGAGGGCGGTCGAGGCGAGGGCGAGGCAGAGCAGCAGCGAGCGGATCATCGTGATCTCCGAAGTCGGTGGGGTCGTCTGGGCTTTCGGGGACACAACGGGCCCGCCGGCGCCCTGCTTACAGAAAAAAGTTCGAAGGCGAGCGCCGGGCCCTTTCGAAGCGGTGGCCCCGATCCGCCTCGACTCCAGGAGGGCCTGCGCCCTCTACACCGCCCCTGACCGGCAACCCTGGAGACCGCGATGAAGCCCACCTACGCCCGCCTTCTTGGAGGCGGAGCGCTGCTCGGCGTCTGCGCCCTGGCCCTGCTGCACCCGCGCGGCCTGCCCGAGGTTCTGCCCGAGATTGTGCGGCTCTCCGGAGCCCAGCCGAGCTCCGCCGCTGAAGGGCCGATGGCCGCGTCCGAGGCGAGCGTACCCACCGTCGCCGTCGCCGACGACGAGACCTGGGTCACCGGCGAGTGGATCGTCGTCCCCCAGACCGGCGTCACGCTGGAGGCCCTGGCCGCCCGCCACGGCCTGCAGATCCGCCGCCCCCTCGGCCGCAGCGGGGCCGGCGCCCTCGGCCTGGACGGCATCAGCCCCGCCGAGGCCGCCGCCCTCGGGGCCGCTTTGGCGGCCGACGCCGAGATCGTCGAGCTGAGCCGTCAGGCCTACGTCTACGCCGCAGAGGACGAGATCGCCGAGCAGACCGAGGGCGTGGCCACCGCCGGCTCGCTCTCCCTGGAGGGCGCGAGCGGCGAGACCGACCCGGCCACCCACAAGCTGCGCAAGCTCCAGTGGTACCTCGACGCGATCTCCGCCCCCTCCAGCCCCCCCACAGGCATCAGCACCGTGGTGGTGGCCGTCCTGGACTCCGGCGTGGCCTACGCCGCCGACCCGACCTGCCTGGGCCTGGGATGTCCGACCCCCGCGCCCTCGCTGAGCGGCGTCTCCATCGTGGCGCCCGCCGACAGGGTGGACGGCGACGCCCTGCCCCTCGACGTCCACCAGCACGGCACCCACATCGCCAGCGTCATCCTGAGCTAGGGCAAGCTGCGCGGGGTCGCGGCTGGGGCCGCGCTGATGCCGGTCCGGGTGCTCGACCAGAACAAGCGGGGCACCGAGCTCGATCTCATCGAGGGCATCCTGCACGCCGTCGACCAGGGCGCCGACGTCATCAACATGAGCCTCTCCTTCACCGCGGGCTACGCGCCCTCCTCGCGGCTGCGCGCCGCCCTCCAGGAGGCCCATGAGGCCGGCATCATCCTGGTGGCGGCGGCGGGCAACACGGCGCGGACCGCCGACTCCTGGCCGGCGGCGAGCCCGGTGGTGACCAGCGTCGGCGCCTCGTCGCTCAGCTCGGCCACGGCCTCCAAGGCCACGGCACCCTACAGCAGCACCAGCAAGAGCCTCGACCTGATGGCGCCGGGCGGCGACCTCTCCCGCGACATGAACGCCGACGGCTACCCCGACGGCATCTTGGGTGAGACCATCCTGCTCAACCAGCCCGACAAGATCGGCTACTTCCTCTGCGCGGGCACCTCGCAGGCCGCCGCGGTGGTCACGGGCGCCGTCGCCAACCTCCTCGCCGCCGGCGTGGCCCCCGAAGACACCCTGGCGCTGCTGCACCAGGAGGCCACCTCCTGGGACAGCACCCTGCTCAGCCTGCGGGTGCCGGGCGACTCGATCCGCAAGGGCACGGGCGCGGGGGGCCTCGACCTGGGCGGCGCGCTGAGCCGGGTCACCACCGGCACGGCGAAGCCCGGCCTCGCGCTCGTCGCCTCGGTCTACCCCTACCTGGAGCGCCCCGCATTCGCGGCGAGCGGCGTGGCGCCGGCCGACGAGAAGTTCCGCCCGGCGGCCCGCATCGAGGTGCGCACCGCCAACGGCCAGCCAATGAGCAGCGCGGTCGGCGTGGCGGTCTCGATCACCGACGGCGTCACCACCCTGACCCCCAACTGCCTGATCCCGGCGGGCGGAACGGGCTGCACGGTGCGCGGCGGCTACGTCCCCGCCCACACCGAGGCCGCCTGGCTGGTCACGGTCAACGGGGTCTACTGGACGCCGGACAGCAGCGCCGTGGAGGCCATCGCCCGCCCCGAGCCGGCCTTGTGGGCCAGCGACGCCCTGGAGGTGCTGCTCCGCGCGGTCGACGGCACCGGTCTCGCCAGCAGCCCGCTCGGCATCTACAGCGACTTCACCTACAACGCCGACCTCGGGGCCCGCAACGCCGAGGGCTACTCCCTCTTGAACACGGGCACCGGCCTCGCCAGCAGCCCGCTGGGGCTGGTCTTCACGCCCGGGATGGTGTCGCCCACCAGCACGACTACCGTGAGCCTGGACCTCGACGGCACCGGCCTCGCCAGCAGCCCGCTGGGGGTGGTCTCGGCGAAGCTGCTCACCTTTGACGGCACGGGTCTGGCCAGCAGCCCGCTGGGAATCACCAGCTTCTCGCTGCTCACCCTCGACGGCACCGGCCTCGCCAGCAGCCCGCTGGGCTTCTCGGCCCTCGACCTCATCAGCCCGGTGGGGGCGATGGGCTACGACGCCAACGGGGTCGACCTCAACACCACGATGGTCAACCTCGTCACGGGGGAGAGCACCCAGGTCATCGGGGGCACGGCCCTGCACGACTTCATCGAGGCCGGCGGCGACGTGCTGGGCGACCAGGTGAGCGTGCCCGAGGCCCTGCTGCTGAGCCAGACGGTGGCGCTGAGCTACTCGGGCATCTACCTGCCCGACGAGGAGGCCACGGTCACCGACAATGGGACCGCCGGGGTGCAGGTCACGCCCTGATCGGCGGGGGCCGGCGCACCGGGTCGACCGGGGCGCCGGCTAGCGGCGGGCGGCCATCGCGACGGCGGCCTGGGTCCACTCGCCCTGGCCGAGCCCGCGATCCTTGACGGCCTTGCCCTGCTCGTCCTGATCGGCGGCGTCGAGCGCGATGCGGGCGCCCAACTGGGCGACCAGATCCTTGTGCTCGGTGCCTGCCGGCAGGGCGGCGGCGGTGCCGGTCTGCAGCTCGCCCATGTTGACCCGGCCGTCGCGGCTGCTGTCCATCTGGCCGAAGCGGCTGGTGGCGGCGGCGCTGACGGCGGCCGGGTCGTCGCCGCGCTGGGCGCCGGGCGCGATGGCGGCGAG
>JBEIQK010000279.1:0-7535 GCA_040376505.1 Alphaproteobacteria bacterium
AGTAGGGCAGGGCCACCCGGCCGTCGCCGAACCCGCCCAAGAGGACGACGGTTCCGCCGTGCCGGAGGGAGGGCACAAAGCAGCGGACGAGATCGATGGGCCCCTGCAAGGCGACAGACAATTGCTCTTTCACCTCAGCGTCGGCGTGGGACAGGAGGGGCTTGCGGAGGTCCATTCCAGTCGCGCAGACGAGGTGGTCGAGGGCGCCGATCTCCGCCGCGGCCTGCCGCAGGTTTTCGGGGTGCAGGTCGGTGAGAACGACAGCGCCTCCCACCTCCGCGGCGAGGGCGCGCAGGGCACCCTCGTTGCGCCCCATCAGCACCACCGCGGCGCCTTCGCGGTGCAGGGCGCGCACCACCGCCGCCCCCAGGCCGCCGTTGGCCCCCATCACCGCCACCCGGAGCCCTTGAAGGCTGGCGCCGGTGCGCACCTTGGGCTTGCGGAAGCGGTTCACGACCTCGGCGCCCAGGATCAGGGTCGGCAGCCAGAAGAGGGCCTCTCCGACGCCGATCATCGTTGCCGCCGCGGCGGCCTTCTCGGCGACCGACAGGGGGAGAAAGGGCGGCACCACGAAGGCGCCGAACCACACGGGAAAGGAGAGAAAGACCGACCCCCAGGCCAGTCGCCGCACCCACGGATGCTGAAGGAGGGCCTTCATGGGGCCGCCAGGCGACCTTTCAGTCGGTCGACGATCTGGGCCCGAAGGTCAGGGTCTGGCGGCGAAAGGCGGAGGGTGTCGGAGATCCACAGGCCGTCGGCCACCCCTCGGTGGATCCAGACCTCCACTGGATCCAGTCCCTCCTGCAGGAGCTGCGCCGTCCAGGCCTGGTATCTCTCTCGGAGGGGCTCCATCAGCGCTGGGCGTCCTTGCTGACGGCCGCTTCGGCGGCCACGGCGTCGAGGGTGAAGGCCTCGGCGCCGTCGCGGCGGGCGATGGTGTGGGCGGGCTGGAGGAGCGGCGGGCGACGGGAGGGTGCAGCCATGGGCAGGCTGTACCGGCTGGACGGTATCGCGTCAAGCGCGCGGGCAGCCGGAGAGGGTGCGGTCGCCGCACGGTTTGGGGGGGATCGTCGCCGGGGTCGTCCACGCCGCAGGTCTCCCAGTCCTCAACCGAAGAGCATTCGCCGTGGAGAGAGGGGGTAGGCACCGTCCAGACCCCAGGGCAGTCGCCCTCTTCTCGCTGACGTCCCCGCCGCGTGTCCGACTGTGGCCCATCGCAGCGCGGAGCCTCACCGCAGGAGGATCTGCCAGGCACCGGTCTCCCGCGAGTATATCCGCACGTTGGCGCCAACGCCCCAGATCATCCCCACGCCCACCGCTGCGGTGGTGCCCAATTCAACCGGACTGTTCGTCGCCAGATCCAGCGCCGTCACCGACTTGCCGCCGCCCACGACAAATCGCCGGCCCACCACCGTGATCGCCCCGGAGAAGGGGAAGTCCGCGCGGTGAACCAGACCCGCCTCGGTCACCTGTACGATCACAAGGGACTTGCCCAGGGCCTCCCGAATGACGATCCGCTCGCCTTCGAGGTGAAAGACCTCCCACAGCCGCGCCTCCTCGCTGAAGGTGTAGCCCTCTATTTTCATGGGCGAGACGCGCCGGGTCTCGTAGGAGAGCTGCAGCAGCGCCCCACGGTCAGCCGTCAGGATGGCGAAGGAGGGGCCAAAGGCGATCTCGTGAAAGGTGGGCAGATCCGCCGCCACGCACAGCTCGCCGCTCCCGGAGAGCCAGTGGATCCGCCGCCCCGTGCGCTTGATCTTCCCCCCGCCCTCCTGCACGACCACGGGCTCATCGACCGTGGCGTACCAAATGCCCTCGGGGCCGCACTTGAAGTTCTCGGCCTTTGGTGGAAACCTCGCGGTGACCTCGGCGGGAGGCTTCATCTCGGGGTCCTGGCCGGCGCGACCGAAGTCTCCGACCTTCTGGAGGCGAATCTGGGGGGCGAGGTCGAGGGTGGACATGCCCTGGGTGTAGCGGGCGACCGCGCAGCGCGTCAAGGCGCCCGTGGAGGGAGGCCCGGGAACCCGCGCCGGGCCGCACCTTCGGCGGGCCCTGCACGCGACAGTCCGCCCAGGGCCTCGCACATCCACCGGGCCCTCGCACCTTGACAACGGTTCGACGTTTAGCTAAATGTCGATGCATGACCGACGTGTTCAAGGCCCTCGCTGACCCCACCCGCCGCCGGGTGCTCGAGCTCCTCCGCTCTCGTCCCCTGACGGCAGGGGAGCTCGCCCGCGAATTCACCTGCACCAAGGCGACGATGTCGGCGCACTTCGCGGTCCTGCGCGAGGCGGGGCTGGTCCAGTCCGACAAGACGGGTCGAGAGATCCTCTACCGACTCCGGCTCTCGGTGCTGGAAGAGGCGCTGCTCACCTTTGCCCAGGCGGTGGGCGCCGATCTCGTGCAGGGCGCTCACCCTCCGTCCACCTCCAAAGAGGAGCTCTCCGAATGAGTATGATCCGTCGTTCGGCCCTGGTGGCTGCGGGAATTCTCGTCGTCTCGGTGGGGGTCGCCGCCGTGCAGCGGTCTGGCCACCTGACCGATCCCAACCTCTCGGAGCGCGCATTCCAGGTGATCCTCGGGTTGCTCGTGGTCTGGCAGGCCAATGGCGTGCCCAAGCACCTGCCGCCCCTCGGAGCTGGCGCCTGCACCCCGGCGGAGGGTCAGTCCATTCGCCGCTTCGTCGGCATGAGCCTCGTGCTGGGCGGCCTGGGCTATGCGGGCGTGTGGCTCCTGGCGCCGATGGGGGTGGCGCCGACCTTGTCGATGGCTGTGCTGGGGGCCATGCTGTTTCTTGGCGTCGGGCGCTGTGTCCAGGGGCGGCTCACGCCACGCACGCGCTGAGCGTCGCTTGGGGGGAGACGTCGCGTGTCCGGATCCCACCCGGTTCAGGGGCTCCCCCGCCGGACGGGTTCACCCCTGTGAGGGGCGTCCCGTCGGGCTTGTGGGGGTGGCAAGCGGGGGAACACCGCTCCGCCCGCCGGCTTCCAGCCCGAGACAGATCGCCTACAGATCGACCTCTGCCTCAAACCAGGTGTGGACTGGATCGCCCACCTTGAGCGCATCGGTGTAGTAGGCCGTGTAGATCTCGGCGAACCACTCCCCCGGCGCCCGAAACTGGTAATCGCTCACCTTGTCGTCGCGGGCGGTGGAGGGGTAGCTCCACCACTGGCCGGCGTAGGCCTCCTGGTAAATGCGCGTGTTCATGATCACGCTGGCGGCGGCCGAGCCGGGGTGCCACTGGCCGCCCTTGCTGGTCTTGCGCAGGGCCCGGCAGCGAACCAGGGCGGCGTGGGTCTTCACGGTGGCCCAGGCGACCCCAGCGAGGGTCTCGGCCTTGCCTTCTTCCTCGT
Organism: Alphaproteobacteria bacterium; assembly: GCA_040376505.1. GTDB lineage: Bacteria > Myxococcota_A > UBA796 > UBA796 > UBA2385 > JBEIQK01. The sequence continues at coordinate 3,354 of JBEIQK010000279.1, forward strand.
TGAGGATGTGCTCCAGGATCTTGCGCCGGTCCGCCTCGTTGAAGGGGGTGTAGGCGACGTCGACGTCGAGCTTGAAGTGCTGGTCCACCACCACGGCGACAGAGGCCGGGGTCTCCGTCGTCCAGTTGCCGTATTTTACGCCGGCCATGTGGGTCGCCATGAAGGTCTTCTTGGCGTCAACGGCGTGGCCCAACTCGTGCAGGGCGACATGGTCAAAGGCGAGGATCTTCTTCTGGGTGCCTGTCTGGCCGAGGGTGGACTTCTCCGCGTTCCAACCGGTCTTGCCCACCGACAGCTCCAGCGTAGAGTTGCCGTAGGAGCCGCTCATCTTGGTCTTGATTTTGGTGCGGTTGACGGTGCCGAGGAACTGGTTTTGTGTGGTGTGGGTCTCGGGCACCAGCTTGAAGAGGCTGTACATCCGCGGCAGGGCCTTGGTGGTGAGGTCGCCGGTCAGCTTGCACCGGAAGCGCGCCTCGATGGCGGCCTTGACGAAGGCGCGGTCGCCCTCGGTGCCGGCCTCGCCCTGGAGGTCGGCGACCATGTCGTCGATCTGCTTGGGGCCGCCGGGGATGGCCACGAGGCGCTTTATCACGTCGGGGCGACTGGTGAGCTCGCTGATGATCTTCTGGCGCACGGTGGCGCGCTTGCCGCGGTTGGCGTCTTCGCCCTCGATGGCGAGGCCGGCGGCGGAGATCTCGTCGGGCAGGGCGAGCACGCGCTCCTTCACGCTGGCCAGGGCGGCGCCGGCGACCTTGAGCGGGGCGTGGGCAGCGCGCATGGTCTTTCGCGAAGAGGTCAGCTCGCCCTGAATGCAGTTGTGAACGGAGGCCATGCGGAAGCCGAGGGCATTGATCTCCTTCAGTCGGACCTTGGCGATGGAGGCGTCGGCGAGGTCACGACTGTGTAGCATCTGGCCGAGCTCCTGGATCTGCCCTGGGTTGGCGACGCCCCGCAGGACGACGTCGGCCTCGCGCAGCAGGGCCTCGACCTGGTCCACCCACTCGGCCACCTTGGGGTAGCGGACGAGGGAGGGATCGGCCTTCTGGCCGCTGACCGCGGCGATGTCGGGGTTGGGGGCCACCAGGAGATCCATGTCCTCCTCAAGCCACAGGATGGCCGACTCGACGCGACGGATGATCTCCTTCACGAGGGCGACGGGGCGGGCGGCCGACACTCTCGACACCTTGGCGATGAGCTTGCGGCCGCGGGCGGCGAGGTCGAGGAGGCTGTCTCGCACGAGCCCGAGTTGGTTGTGGGCGGCGAGGCGCTGAACCGCGTCCACACCGGCGGCGGCGCGCAGGCCGCGGGCGGTGCGCAGATCGATCGTGGCGAACTGAGCGGCCAGCTCTTTGACCCCGGCCAGCGCGGTGTCCTCGGGGACATCCTCGACGGCCAGCTCGTTCTTCGGGGGCGGCGGGGCCTCCTCTTCGTCTTCGGGCGGCGGGGGCGGATCGCGGGGCGCCTCCACCTCGGCCTCCGAGTGCTCCACTACGGGCTCGCTGTCTTCCTCGACGGGCTCGTCTCCATCGACCGGGGTGGTGTCGACGATGCGGCTGGTGTCGGTGGCCCGGCCGACGGCGGCCTCGATGAGGGGGTCGACCGCGGAGCCCAGCACGCTGTTGGCGTTGAGCGCCACCTTGAGGTCGCGAAACTGAACCTTCATGGCCGAGGGGTCGACCACCTTGCTGCCGCGGCTGGCGGGGAGGATCTGCCAGACGTCTCCGTTCATCACGGCCACGCCGCGAACGGTGAACCACTTGCTGGGGTCATTGTCTTTGACGGCGCCATCGCCGGTGTAGGCGGCCTTGAGCTGCGCCGGCATGGCCAGATCGGCCCGGCGGGCGAAGATCACCCGCGGGGTGTCGCGGGGCCCGGCGGGGCGGGCGATGAGGAAGTGAACGGCGACCCCGGGCTTCTTCTCGCGAATGCGCTTGAGTCCGGCGTCGATGTTGGCCTTGGCTTTGGTGGGGTAGGGCATGGGGGCTCCGGCGGGCTCAGGCGACGAGGATGCGGTGGAGGTCGACGAAGGTGCCCAGCGACAGGGCGGCGCGCAAGGGGGCGAGATCGGGCTGGCGCACCTGACCGAGCAGGGCGCGGGGGGCATCCAGGGTCTCCAGCACGTCGCCATCCTGGGATTGGAGCCAGGCGAGCGACAGCGTGGCGGCGGTGGCGTCGAGGAGGCGCAGCTCCACGTCGTCGTCGATGGGGCTGTCGTCGCCGCTGCGCAGCAGGAGGACCTTCACCATCTCGAGGTCGATGTCATCGACGCCGACCCGGGCGCAGACGAGCTTCTCGCGCAGGGCGGCCCAGCCAAAGGTGATGCGGGGGCGCAGCTCGCGGCCGATGGCCTGGGCAGCCGGCGCGGCCTGGGGGCCGTAGCTGCGGTCGAAGAGGGCCTGGGCGGCGGCTTCGAGCTCGGTCCACTGGGGCAGTTCGCCCACGGGCTCCACCAGCATCCACTCGCCGCGCTCAACGTCGACGTAGCAGAGGCGGGGCTCCACGCGGAAGGCGGCTGCACAGTGGGGGCAGGTGAGGCGGCCCATCTGATCGGTGAGGATGGCGTCGCGCAGATCGGGGGCTGCGGCCGCCGTTGACGCTGTAGATGGCGGGTGCGCTGATCGTGCCGCCGCAGGCTGGGCAGGCGACGTCTTCTGCTTCGATGACCGACATGCTGGCTCCAGGGAGAGGGCCCGCGTCTCCGCGAGGAGGGGGCTTTATCCTGGGTGGGCGCTTCGGCAATGGGGTGGGGCGCGACGGGGTGCGCCAACCGGGCAATCTCCGGTGACTGAGGTGCCCGCCCCTTCCTCCGGAGGTGTGGTAGGCTTCGCGGGCAGCCCGATGGAGAGCGATGAACCCGAAGTACGAGATGGAATTACCGGCGACAGAGCCAACGAAGTCGTTGAAGGTGGGGCTGGCGGGTGCGCCGGTGGCCGACCCTGTCGCGCTGCCGACACGGGTGGGCCCGTACCGGGTGCTGGGTCCGCTGGGCGCGGGTGGAATGGGTGTCGTTCTCCGCGCGCGGCATGGCGACCCTGACTGGGCGCGCCTGCAGGGTGGGGACGTCGCCCTCAGGCTGATGCATCCGCACCTGGCCGCCGATCCGATGCTGCGGGAGCGTTTCCTGGACGAGGCGGCGACGGGGCTTCGGCTGGATCACCCGGGAATTGCGCGGGTGTATGAGGTGGTGGAGGAGGGCTGCTGGCTTGGGATGGCGATGGAGCGGGTGGAGGGCCCGACGCTGGAGGCGTGGGCGCGCGGCCCGACGCCGGCGGCGGCGGTGCTGCAGGTGTTGAAGCCCTTGGCTTCTGCGCTGGACCATTTGTACGGATTGGGAGTGATTCACCGCCACGTGAAGCCGGCGAACGTGAAGCTTCGGCCGACGGGGCAGCCGGTGTTGCTGGATTGGGGTGTGTCGCGGGGCGCGTACCGACCGCGCGCCGTGGAGACGACGGTGGGGATGACGGTTGGCACGCGCTGGGGGATGTCTCCGGACCAGGAGCAGGAGAAGGATTGCAGCGCGCGGTCGGATGTGTACTCGCTCGGTCTGGTGACGTACCGGTTGCTGTCGGGTCAGATGCCGTGGGCAGCGAGCAGTCCGGATGGAATGGAGACGGTGAACAAGGCGCTGGGCCACCTCGTGAAGCGGGAGGGTGGCGCATCGGTGAGGGCGGTGGTGATGTCTGCGCTTTCGACGAATTGGACCGACCGGCCTGAGAGCTGCGGGGCGTTCGTTACGGCGCTGGAAGAGGCGGTGGCCTCAGACGAAGCGCGGAGGCGGTCGGCGGACGTCGCGCGGTCGGAGGCGGCGTGCGACCCGTTGAGCGCCTACGAGAGCTTCAGGGTGGGTGAGGGTCAGCTGGAGCTGCGTCGGATCGGTCCCCAGCGCTTCGAGATGGGGTCTTTGGAAGACGACGAGGGCGCGAATGACGACGAGCGTCCAAAACGCTGGGTGACCTTGACGCGCGAGTTTGCGATGGGTGTGTTTCCAGTGACCCAGGGCCAGTACGTGGCGGTGATGGGGGAGAATCCATCTTTGCACCGCGAAGCGGATGCTGCGGCGCACCACCCGGTAGAGAATGTGACCTGGTTTGACGCGGTTCGGTTCTGCAACAAGCTGAGCCGGCTGCACGGGCTTCGTCCAGCGTATACGATCGGACCCGGCGATGCGCCGGACGTGCGCTG
>JBEIQK010001153.1:0-1501 GCA_040376505.1 Alphaproteobacteria bacterium
CACACCTACGGCTGTGACACCCTCTCCGCGGAGGAGAAGTCCGACCTGATCGCCTACCTGCTGTCGCACTGAGGTGGGTGCGCCTCGTCGAGGTCAGATAAGGATCTGTAATTCCATTGGCGCTGACCGTGCAAGTCGGAGCTGAACCCGTACAAAGGGGAGGGCGCTCGCCCCGATGTGGAGCCTTCCGGCGCCTGTGTTGGCGAAGACGTGGCGATCAACGGGCAGGCCGCCCAGACCCAGGCCTGGGGTCCATCTTCGCTGTGGGTGCGTCGGCCGACCCTTGCCAGGTCGAGCCCCCCTCGGGCAGGATGTCGACACGGAGCCCCCATGCACGACTGGTCCGACGCCTCCCTCAACCGCCTGCGCGCCAAGGGCGATCCCCTCGCCGACGCCTTCGTCGCCGACGAGATCGCCGCTGGGCGCGCCGGCGCGCTCTACGCCTGGATCGCCGACAAGGCGCCTGCTGGCCCCGCCCTGCGCGCCTGGCTCGATCAGCCCGCCGCCCCCTTCGCCGATCCGGCCCGGGTGCGACGCGGCCAGCAGGTCTACGGGCGACACGCCCTCCAGGCCATCCTGGCCCTCACCTGCAAGGGCCTGCCCGAGGCCTACTCCGCGGCGCCGGGGGCCGAGATCCTGCTCACGGCAGGGCGCTTTGCCAGTGAGCCCCGCCAGCGCCTGCTCGAGACCTGCCGCTTCTTTCTCGCGGTGATGGAGCCCGGCGCCCTCGATCAGCCAGGCACGGCGGGCTGGCTGGAGATCCAGAAGGTGCGGCTGGTCCACGCCATGTCGCGTCGACACATCGCCGCCCACCCGCGCTACCAGGCGGCCTGGGGCCACCCCGTCAACCAGGAAGACCTCATCGGCACCCTCCTCTGTTTTTCCACTCAGGTGCTCGACGGCTATCAGTCCCTCGGTTCCCCCTGTCGGGCCGATGAAGAAGCCGACTACCACCACGCCTGGCGGGAGATCGGCTACGCCCTGGGGGTGGACCCCGACTTTATCCCCGACAGTCCGGCCGACGGGAGGGCGGCGCTGCGGCGCATCTTCTCGCGGCACCAGCGGCCCAGCGCCGCGGGGACGCTGCTCACCGGCGCACTCCTGGAGGCCCTGGCCTCGCTCATCCCAGGTGAACGGATGGACGCTCTGCCGCGCTCGCTCATCGTCGGGCTCTGCGGCGCACGGGTGGCCGGCATTCTCGGCGTCAGTCCGCCGCGGGGTCACAGCCTCACGGTGCGGATGCTCAAGGCCCTGTCGACGGTGGGAGACCAGGTGGTCGACAGATCCTCGCTGGGCGCCAAGGCCGTGGAGGCGCTGGGGCGGGCGCTCTTCGATGGCATCATCGAATACAGCACCGGCGGGCAACGGCCCATCTACCAGCCGCCGCCTGGCTGGCAGCGTGGCGCCGCGAGCTGAGGCCGATCATGGACCCGCCTCACCCTACGAACGGACTGGACGCAGGGGTGGGGTGGTGGTGACCGACACAGTCCCAGACACCACC
>JBEIQK010000030.1:0-18356 GCA_040376505.1 Alphaproteobacteria bacterium
GTGCCCAGGTAGAGGAAGACGGCGCCGGCGGCGCTGCCTCCCAGATCGTTGTCGGGGGCGCCGACCAGCAGATCGGGCAGGGCGTCGCCGTTGATGTCGCCGGGGCCGTAGACAGACCAGCCCAGGGCGTCGGTGGCGGTGCTGCTCTGCACGGTGAGGTCGGCGCTCGACAGGGAGAGGCTGCCGGAGAGGGCGCAGGGATCGGCGCTGCCGTCGCAGTTGTTGTCGGTGTCGTCGTTGCAGACCTCGACCTCGCCGGGGTTGACGTCGCCGTCGGCGTCGTCGCAGTCTTCGCCAACGGCGATCCAGCCGGCGCCGGGGCTGGTGCACTGGACGAGCGCCGTGCTGGTGTCGCCGTAGGCGTCGTTGTCGAGGTCGGTGTACCAGGTGGTGGCGTCGGCGGCCTCGGGCTCGTCGGTGAGGCCGTCGCAGTCCTCGTCGTCGCCGTCGCAGACCTCGGTGCCAGCGGGGTTGGCGCTGGGGTCGGCGTCGTCACAGTCTGCCCCGGCGGTGACGCCGCTGGGCACGGCGCTCTCGCCGTAGCCGTCGTCGTCGGCGTCGGTGGCGCAGGCGGTGAGCGACTCGGCCTCGGCGGCGCCCGGGTAGGTGTCGTCGTCGGCGTCGTCGCAGTCGCCGCTCAGGGTGACCTCGGTGGCGAGGCCTTCGCAGGCGACCACGGCGGTGGATGGGTCGCCAACGCCGTCGGCGTCGGCGTCGGTGTACCAGGTGGGGGCGTCGATGGCGCTGTCTTCGTCGATGTCGCCGTCGCAGTCGTCGTCATCGCCGTCGCAGACCTCGTCGGCTGCGGGGTTCTCGCTGGGGTCGGCGTCGTCGCAGTCGGCGCCGGGGGTGGTGGCGCCGCTGGCGCTGGCGTCGCCGTAGCCGTCGGCGGCGAGGTCGGTGGCGCAGTCGGTGGGCGACTCCAGCTCGGCGGCGCCGGGGAAGGTGGCGGCGCTGGTGTCGTCGCAGTCGGTGTTGTCGGCGGCGTAGCCGGCGGGCAGCAGGCAGCTCTGCAGGGGGCTGGCGGCGTCGCCAAAGGTGTCGCCGTCGAGGTCGGCGTAGACGGTGGTGGCGTCGATGGAGTCGGCCTCCTGGGCCTCGCCGTCGCAGTCGAGGTCGCTGCTGGCACAGGTGTCCAGCGCCCCGGGGTAGGCGGCGGCGTCGGTGTCGTCGCAGTCGGTGCCCGCGGTGACACCGGCGGCGGGCCCTTGATCGCCGAAGCCGTCGAGGTCGGTGTCGGACATGCAGGCGGTGGCCGACTCCAGCTCCGCGGCGCCGGGGGCGGTGGTGGGGCGGCTGTCGTCGCAGTCGCCGGCGGTGAGCGACCAGGTGGGGCCGAGGTCGCAGGCCACGGTGGAGGTGGCGTCGACGCCGAAGCCGTCGGCGTCGAGGTCTTCGTACCAGATGGGCAGATCGCTGCGATCGAGATCATCGTCTTCGTCGTCGGTCAGGCTGTCGCAGTCGTTGTCGGCGCCGTCGCAGCGCTCTTCGGCCCCGGGAAAGACCGTGAGGAGCGTGTCGTCGCAGTCCTCGCAGGCGGCGAAGCCGTCCTCGTCGGCGTCGGCGTAGGCCGAGGAGCCGTCGCAATTGTAGTCGATCGGATCTGCACAGTCCTCTTCGGGGGCGCCGGGGTAGACGCGATCGTCGGCGTCGTCGCAGTCATCGCCGAGGGCGACGTAGCCGCCGGGCGCTTCACAGGCCTGGATCGGGGCGCTGCCGTGGCCGTCGCTGTCGGCGTCTTCGTACCACAGGGTGCCGCCCTCGGCCCCCGACTCGTCGATGCTGGCGTCGCAGTCGTCGTCCTTGCCATTGCACTGCTCGGTGGCGCCGGCGTGAATCGTGGCGTCGCTGTCGTCGCAGTCGCCGGCCTCGGCCACCATGCCCTCGGGCTGGCTGCAGGCCTCGCGGCCGGCGCCGAGCTCGCCGAAGCCGTCGCCATCTTCGTCGGGGTAGAAGGAGGTGCCACCGGTGACGGTGCCCAGATCGACATCGCCATCACAATTGTTGTCGATCCCATCGCAGACCTCGCCCACACCCGGGTTGACCGAGGGGTTGGCGTCGTCGCAGTCGGTGCTGACGGGAAAGCCGTCGTTGTCGGCATCCTCGCCGTCGGGATCCACACCGGGCACGGTGCCGCCCTTGCCGCCGCAAGCCAGCAACAGGAGCATCGGAAAGGCAAAGAGTCGACGCACCATGGGGATCTCCGAAGACTGATCAGGAGAGTACGCCACGCGGGGGGAGCTGCGCAACGCGCGGGCGCCAGAGCCTCGGGCGCCAGGGCCTTTGGCCGGTGTTAAGGCCGCGGCGATGTCCCCGCCCGACGCCCGCACCCGACTCTTCACCCGCGCGGTCTGGGCCGTGCTGGCCTACAACCTCGCCGTGATCCTCTGGGGGGTCTGGGTGCGGGTGACGGGCTCGGGGGCCGGCTGTGGGGAGCACTGGCCGCTGTGCAACGGCGTGGTGGTGCCGCGCGAGCCGGCGATCGAGACGGTGATCGAGCTGACCCACCGGGTCACGAGCGGCCTCGCCCTGCTGGCGACGGTGGGGCTGCTGGTGGCGGCCCGGCGCGTGTTTCCGGCAGGGCACCGGGCGAGGCGGGCCGCTGGCTGGACGATGGGCTTCATGGTGGCCGAGGCGGGGGTGGGTGCGCTGCTGGTGCTGCAGGGGCTCGTGGCCAAGGATGACTCGGCGGCGCGGGCCCTGGTGATGTGCCTGCACCTCGTCAACACCTTCTTGCTGCTGGGCGCCTACCTCTTCACCGGGCTCTTCGCCGCGGGGATGCCGGCGCCCGATCTGCGGCGGCGCCCGGCGGTGACGGCGGGCTTGGGCGCGGCGGCGGGCATGCTGCTGCTGGTGGGCACCACGGGGGCCATCGCTGCGCTGGGCGACACGCTCTTTCCCAGCAGCACCCTGCTCGAAGGCATCGCCCAGGACCTGGACCCGGCGGCGCACTTCCTGCTGCGCCTGCGGGTGCTGCACCCGGTCTTTGCGGTGGCGACGGGCCTTGTGCTGCTCGGCTTCGCCGGCCTCGTGAGCGCGAACACGCGGGTGATGCGGGTGCGCCTCTTCGCGGTGGGTGTGGTGGGGGCGGTGGCCTTGCAGATCGTGCTCGGCTTCATCAACCTGATCCTGCTGGCGCCTGGCTGGATGCAGCTGCTCCACCTGCTGGTGGCCGATGGCCTCTGGCTCTTGGTGCTCGCCACGGGGGCCCAGGCCCTCGCCGAGCCGCGGGCGGAGCGCTGAGGCGGGCCGGCCTGGGGCTGGCCGGGCTTTCCCTCATCGGGCTGCTCCTGGCGGGGCTCTCTCCGGGAAGGCCGGTGGCAGGCTCCTCGCAGCTCTGGCGGCGCTCCAGCGTGACCGAGGCCGAGGCGGCGGTGGTGGCGGAGGTGTTGGCGGGGTCGGCCTACTTTGTGCAGGGTGGCCAGATGGCCTCGGTGCGGCGTGAGGAGGGGCGGCTGGTGCTGGCCCTGCGCCTGCCCAACACCGAGCTGACCGAGGATGTCGTCTCGGTCAGTCAGTCGCTGGCCGAGGCCCTGCGGGCGGGATTGGGGGCGCCGGCGCGGGTGGAGCTCTGTAATGAGCTGTGGATGGCCCACCGTCAGTTCGACGGAGGCTGAGCGTGACCGCGCCCGGGGTGGACCGCCTCAGCCTGGGCCTTGTCGCCGGGGCGGTGGGGCTGCACCTGCTGGCCCTGGGCAACCCCGACCTGCCGCTCTTTGACTGCGAGGAGCGCTACAACGCAGGCCACGCCTGGCTCCTCGCTCATGGGCACCTCGCCGACATTTTTCGCCTGCAGTACCGCGACTTCTGTGGCGGATGTACGGTGGTGGCGGCCCTGGCGGCCCCCCTTTTCGCGGTGCTGCCGCCCACCTTCTTCGTCTGGAAGCTGCTCGCCGTGGGCCTCTACGGGCTCTGTGGGCTGGGCGGCGTGGTGGCGCTCTCGCGCATCGGGTCGCCGCGGGCGGCGCGGGTGCTGGGGCTGCTCTGGCTCTTGCCGCCCTGGAATTTCCTGCGGCTGTCGCTGCTCTCCTGGGGCAATCACCTGGAGTGTGGCCTGCTGGGGCTGGGGATGATCAGCGCCCTGCTGTGCGGGCGGGCGCGGCTGGCGGGGCTGTTGGGCGGGCTCGGCCTCTGGGTGGGCTTCTCGATGGGGCCGCTGCTGGCGGGGCTGTTGGGGGCGCTGCTCGTCGTGCGGGACGGGGCCCGGCTGCGCGCGATGGCGCCGGGGCTGCTGCTGGCGCCCCTGGCCTGGCTCGGTCAGTGGCTCTCGGCGGGCACCCACCCCTTTGGCACCATCTATGTCGAAGGGGAGAGCACCCCCTCCTTGCTGCGGGGGCCGGCCAAGCTGGCGAGCCTGCTGGCGCCGACCCAGGTGGCGGGGCTCTTTGGCCTGCCGCGGGCGGAATTGGGGGCGCCGGTGGGCTTCGCCTACCTCCTGGCCTTGGGCGCGGCGCTGTGGCTGCTCTGGCGGGGCCGGGAGCGCGGCGCGGGCTATCTGGGCGCGGCCCTCCTCGGAGGATGGCTGCTGGCCTATCTCGTCGTCGGGTTCACCCTGGAGCAGCCGCCCTGGCCCCAAGTGGCCTCTCCGGCGGGCTTGCGCTACGCGGCGCCGCTCTATCCGGCCTTGGCCCTGGTCTTTGCGGTGGCGGCGGCCTCTTTGCGGGGCTGGCGCCTCGCCGTGTTGCTGGCGCCGCCGGTGCTGAGCGGGCTGCTGGCCCGGGCGGCCTCGCTGACCGCGCCCTTTCCCAGTGGCTTTTCTTTTGTGTTGGATGCGGTGGATGTGCCCTACTTTCGCGTGCAGGCCAGCTATGCCCTGCCCGTAGAGGCGCACCAGCGCTGCGTCGCCGAGGATCTGCTCTCGCGGCGGGTGCATGCCTATGCGGCGGGTAGACTGTCCACGGCGGCGGCCCTGGCGGCGGGGCAGGGCCTGGGCGCGCTCTCGCCGACCGAGCCCCGATCGGATTGGGCGGCGGGCGTGGGCGGGGCGGCGATCGACGCGGCGGACCCGCACACCGTGGGCAGCCTCCTCGACCTGCGGCGGGCCTTTGATGCCCTGGAGGCGGTGCCGGAGGCCGAGCTCCGGCGCCTCGCCCAGGGGGAGGCGGTCTGGCGCCGCATCTACCGCGAGAAGGACCAGAGTCTGGCCCGTGGGGCGCTCCAACCGGGCGGAAAGGCGCGCCTCGACGTGCTCACCGCGGGCAGTCCGCTGGCGCTGCGGGCGGCGATCGGCGAGGCCTGGGGGCGCCGTTGGGCGCGGGTGGCGGCGCGGACGGCCCAGCCCGGAAGCCTCGTGGGCCTGCCGGTGGGTGACCCGGCGGTGGAGGAGGGGCTGGGCGTCGGCCTGGGCGAGGAGTGGGGCCCCGTGGAGGCGCCGCCCTCGGCCTGGGGGCTCGCCGATGGCGCGGCCTTCGCGCGGGGCCTCGCCTGGGGGGCGGCCCAGCAGTGGAGCGCCGAAGCGGCGGTGGTGCCGTTGCCGGCGGCCGATCCGGGGGCCGATCGCTGGTGGGGTCCGGCGCCGCCGATGTTGTGCCCCTGCGGGGCCACCTGCGAGTAGGCGCAGCGCGGGGGCGTGCTACCATGGGGGCATGTTCCGCCGCCTCGCGCTCCTGCCGCCCCTCGGTCTCCTGCTGGCCTGCTCGAAGGGCTTCTCGCCCCAGGGCGGTGGCCCCGGACCCGAGGCGGTGGCCCCCGATCCGGTGGACACCGATCGGCCCGTAGACACCGATGTTCCCGGGGAGACCGCCGAGCCGGTGGTGGACGATGCGCCCCTCTTCGATGGCAGCCGTGTGCTGGGCCTGACCTTGACCCTCGAAGAGGCCGCGCTGGCCTCGCTGGCCGCCGCCCCGTCGACGAGCGTGGAGGGGGCCCTGCGCATCGACGGCAGCGCGCCCTTGCAGGTGGGCCTGCGCTTGGGGGGCCAGGGGGCGGGCTTTCGGGGGCTGGAGGGCAAGGCCCGCTGGGAGCTCGATCTGGGCGCGGTCGTCGAGGGGCAGACCCTGCTCGGGCACCGCCGCTTTGTGTTGGATGGCGCGCCGGGTGACTGTTCGGGCTTGAAGGCCTCGCTCGGCAGCCTCGTGGCGCGGTCGGTCGGGCTGCCGGCGCCGCGGGTGGGCTTCGCCACGCTGCGGGTGAACGAGGCGGACTACGGCGTCTACAGCTTTGTCGAGGCCGTCGACGACGAGCTGCTGGCGCGGGCCGGCATGGCCGGGGCCTCGGTCTTCGACGGCCAGCGCCAGACGCTCGCCGACGGAACGGTGGTGGTGGCCGACTTCGTCACGGGGCTCGACGCCGCCTTTGTGCCGGTCGCCGGGCCGGCGGCCGATCTGTCGGCCCTCTCTGCGGTGACCCTGGCGGTGGAGAGCAGTTGGGCGACCCCGGAGTACTACGGCACCACCGCCCAGGTGGTCGACTGGCCCTCTGTTCATGCGGCCTGGGCCGTGGAGGAGTGGCTGGGCGCGGTGGGTGGCTACTTCCAGGATCGCGATCACTACTACGTCATCACGTCGCCGACCCTCAACCGCGTCTCCCTGCTGCCCGGCTCGGTGGAGACGGCCTTCCTCGGCGACGGCCTGGGGGGGCGCGACTGGCTGACCCCGCTTGGACAGTTGGGGGTGGGCTGTTTTCAGGATGGCAACTGCGCCTACGCCCAGCGGGTGGCGGTCGAGTCGCTGCTCCTCGCCCTGGAGGGCCAGCCCCTGGCCCTGGAGCTGGAGACCCGCGGGGCGCTCACCCGCGACCTGCTCGTCGCCGATCCGCGCCGGGAGTGCGCCCTGGAGGCCATCGACCCGGCGAGGGCGGCGCTGGCGGCCTGGGTCGGTGAGCGGGCCCTGGCGGTGGAGGCCCGCTGGCACCTGTAGGGCTCAGCCGGCGGGGAGGTAGCTGATCTCGACGAGGTCGCCGGTGACGGGGATCTCGGCCTCAAAGCGCACGGCCTGGCCCTCTTCGAGGTAGCGCCACCCCTCGGTGCGGGGCAGATCGTTCACGCGAACCTCCAGCGTGTCGACCAGGGGCGGGCGGCTCAGCGGGAAATTGGGGCGCTGGACCGAGGCGTCGACCAGCATGTCGATCTGCTCGTACCAGGCCTCGCAGATCGAGAGCAGGGCGCCGCCCTGGGCGCCGACGGCCTCGGTGTAGCCCCAGCCGGGCTCGGCGCCGACGCAGCCGCCGGGGATCGGGCCGGTGATGGCCGACATGCGGAGCTGGTCGGCGCTGGCCTTGGTCTCCAGCATCCGGTTCAGGTACTCCTGCCAGTAGTCGTCGCGGGTGGCGTCGTCGTAGCCGGGGGAGTTGTCGTCTTCGTCGGAGATGAAGATGGCGTGCAGGGGGGCCAGGGGCCGCAGAAAGCCCTCGTTGCAGCCGCCGGGGGCCGCCGCTTCGAGGGCCGTGGCGACGTTGTACAGACCCCACTCGTCCTCATCGTCGACGCCGGGCGGCGTGGTGATGGCGGTCGCGAAGGTGGCGGCGTAGTCGGCGGTCTCATTGGTGAGGATGCCGCCGACGTTGCAGCCGGTGGGCCCGGTGACGACGATGAGCTGCCAGGCGGTGGTGTAGGCGTTGAGTCCGTTGATGAACTCGGTGACCTTGCCGCCCATGGTGATCAATTCGTCGGCCATCGAGCCGCTGGTGTCGCCGAAGACGACGATGTCGATGCCGTCGCTCGGCTCCAACACCCAACTGTCGACGATGAGGTCGCCAACGAGGGTGACGTTGGCGGTGTCGAAGCCGGGCTCGGGGATGCCCGCCGGGTCGTCGGGCACCTTGCGGTTGAGCTCGTAGTCGCTGCAGCCGAGCAGCAACGTGAACAGACTCAAGGTGCGAAGGGCGGGCACGACTGGGCTCAGAGGTTGTACATCATGTACTGGAGGATGAGGGTGACATCCTCCGAGCCGTTGCGCGCCATGCGGAAGGTGGAGAAGACCACGCGCCCTTCGCCGCTGGTGAAGCTGACGAGGAGCGGCACATCGGCCAGCGCGAAGGTCTCGGTGCCCGAGCGGTAGGAGACGGAGCCGCGCACATGGCTGGTGACCGAGCCGGCGGTGGACTCGATGGGGGGCCAGACCGGCAGGTCGTACTCGACGCGCAGGGTGTCGGTGCCGAGCCAGGACGCCATCGCCTCGTCGGTGATGGTGGCCGAGACGCTGTCGTACTCGCCGGTCTGGGCGTCGTTGGGGAGGGTGTCGTCGCCCACCCACTCGATGCGGTCGGGCCAGATGCTCTCAATGGTGTCGTAGGCCCAGTCCGAGCCGTAGACCACGCCGCCGTCGTTGACGTAGGCGTCGATGTTGGTGCGGATCTGGGTGTGGACGGCGGCGGTGTCGCTGGCGTCGCTGTCGTAGACGATGTCTTCTTCGAGGTGGCCGCCGTTGAAGAAGATGATGTCGTACTGGCTCATCGCCTCGGCGTCGAGCAGGAAGCTGCTGACCACCGACTGGTCCATCCCGTCGATGAGGACGTAGTTGGCGAAGCCCATGTTGCCGAGCACTTCGTCGAACTGGTCGTAGTCGCCGGTGATGATGGCGACGTTGATCTGCAGCGGGTCGAAGCAGTCGGGCTCGTCGAGCTCGACGAAGTCGCCGGGGCCAACCCAGGTGGTGGGGCTGTCGAGGACCTGGTCGCCGTACTGCACATAGAAGGTGTAGCTGTAGTCGGCGGGCAGCTCGTCGATGGTCCAGTAGCCGTCGCGATCGCTGTAGGCCTCGCGGGTCTCGTAGAGCTTGCCTTCGCGGTCGAAGAGGTGGGTGTAGACCAGGGCGTCGGCCAGCCAGGTGCGGCCGGAGGGGTCGCAGACGCGGCCCTGCACCGTGCCGGGGGCCGGGGCCACGGGGGGCGACTTTTCGCCGATGAAGAAGCTGTTGTCGTTGCAGCCGAGCAGCGCCACGAGGGCCGCTCCGCCGAAGAACCTGCCTGCCAGACCTGGGGTGCTCATCGCGACAACCATCCTTGACCGTTGGCTCACACGGTACCCGAGGAAGGGGGCGATGATCAAGCGCGGTTGTAGGTTCCGGATCGCCCGCCGGACTTGTGCAGCAGGGTGATGCCGTCTAAAACCATGCTGCGATCGAGGCTCTTGACCATGTCGTAGACGCAGAGGAGGGCCGCATTTGTTGCGGCGAGGGCCTCCATCTCCACGCCGGTGCGCCAGCGGGTCGACACCCGGGCGCGGACATACACGCCGCCGGGAACCAGCTCCACCTGCACGTTCACGGCGTCTATCGGCAGGGGGTGGCAGAGGGGGATGAGGTCGGAGGCCCGCTTGGCGCCCTGCACGCCGGCCAGCTCGGCGATCAGCAGCACGTCGCCCTTCTTCACGCGGCGTTCGGCGATGGCCGACCAGGCGGCCTCGTTGCAGCGGAGGTAACCCTCGGCGATGGCGACGCGCTCGGTGTCGGCCTTCTCGCCGATGTCCACCATCTGGGGGCGGCCCTCGGCGTCCAAGTGGGGGAGGGGATTCATGGGCGCTCTCCGTCGACCACAAAGGCGAGGTGCTTGAGGTAGCGGGTCTCGGGGATGGCCGGATGGATGGGGTGATCGGGGGCCTGGCCGCCCCGGCGGATCAGGCGCAGGCGGCGGTGGGCCCGGTCGGCGGCGGCCATCAGCTCTTCCCAGAAGCGCTCCTCTTCGATGTGGTGGCTGCACGAGGAGGTGAAGAGCAGGCCGCCCGGCGCCACGAGCTGCATGGCCAGCGCGTTGTGGTCGCGGTAGGCGCGCAGGGCCACGCCGGCGGTCTTGCGGCTCTTGGCGAAGGCGGGGGGGTCGAAGTAGACGGCGTCGAAGCGGGCCTTCTCGGCGCGCAGCCGGCTCATCGCCTCCCAGGCCTCGGCGCACATCACGGTGAGGCGGTCGCCGACGCCGTTGCGCTGGGCGTTCTCGGCGATGAGGGCGCAGGTGGGGGCGCTCACCTCGATGGCCACGGCCTCCGAAGCGCCGTGCAGCAGGGCGCCGATGCCCCAGGCGCCGGTGTTGGCGTAGACATCGAGCACCCGGCCGTTGGCCATGCCGAAGGCGGCGGCGCGGTTGTGGGCTTGATCGAAGAAGAAGCCGGTCTTCTGGCCGTGGCGGAGGTCGGCGAGCAGCGACACGCCGTTCTCTTCGAAGGGCACCTGGGCGGGGACCTCGCCAAACCAGAGGCTGGGCTCGCCCTGGGGCAGGCCCTCGAGGCGGCGCGAGGCGCTCTGGTCGCGCAGGATGGCGCCGGAGACGAGGCCGGTGGCCTGCAAGGCCTCGCGAAGGAGGGGCTTGCGCACCTCGAGGCCGAGGGTGCCAACCACGACGGCGGCGACGTCCTCGTAGCGATCGATGATGAGGCCGGGGAGGTCGTCGGCCTCGGCGGCGACGAGGCGGTGGCTGCGCCGGCGGGGCATCACGGTGGCGCACAGGCGGGCGGCGGCCTCGATGCGGCGCTGGTAGAAGGCGGCGTCGTCGATGTCATCGGCGGGATCGCGGGTGAGGATGCGCACGGCGATCAGCGAATTGGGGTTGGCGTAGCCGGTGCCGAGGTAGCGGCCGCGGGCGTCTTCGACGATGACCGCGCCGCCGGCGGGCAGGGCGGCGACATCGGTGGCCAGCTCATTGCTGAAGACCCAGCAGTGGCCGGCGCGGATGCGGCGATCCTGGTTGGCGCCGAGGCGCACGGTGAGGGGCATGGGGCGCTCCGAAGCGGGGCCGGGGGCCTAATCCGCCGGGGCGGCGGGGGCCGAGGGGCATTAGGCTCTGGCCATGTCGACGTGGACCCAACGCCTCTACGAGGACCTGAGCGCCGGGCGCATCGGGCCGGCGGGCTCGCCGGTGTTGGCTGGGCTGGTGGAGGGCGTCCACGCGCTGGTGGTGCTGTTTCGCGAGACGGTGCGCGATCGCCTGCATGTGCGGGCGGCGATGCTGGCCTACTGGACGGCGGTGGCGATGGTGCCGATCCTGCTGTTGGGCTTCGCGCTGACCGGGCCGCTGGGGCTGGGCCTCGCCACGCGGGAGGCGGTCAAGGGGGTGCTGTACGACAGCATCTTCGCCGAGAGCGTGGAAGAGGTGGGGGTGGCGATCGACACCCTGCTGGCGGGCGCCAACCTGGGCACCTTTGGCGTCCTGGGGCTGGTGGGCGTGATGTTCATTGGCTCGCAGCTCTACTTCAACGCGGAGCTGGCTTACAACGACATCTTTCAGTGCCGGGTGCGCCGGAGCTGGATCCTCCGCTTCACCCTCTTCTACGCTGGCATCACCCTGGTGCCGCTGCTGCTGGCCGGCGGCTTTGTGCTGTCCAGCCGCCTGCATGTGGAGGGGGCGCCCACCTTTTTGGCCCGCGTGCTGCCGGTCTTGCTGACGGCGAGCGCCTTTGTGGGTGCGATTCGGGTGCTGCCCTGCGTGGAGGTGCGCTGGCCGGCGGCCCTCGCGGGGGGGCTGATTTCGGCGGTGGCCTTTGAGGCGGCCAAGGTGGGCTTTGGCGCCTACACCGAGGTGCTGGGCACCAAAGACAACCTGGGGCGCATCTACGGATCGGTGGCCTTCTTGCCGGTCTTTCTGCTGTGGACCTACTTTCTGTGGCTGATCGTGCTCTTCGGCGTGGAGCTGGCCTGGTTCTTTCAGAACTACGGCCGCCTCGTGGCCGATCAGCGGCGGGTGGCGGCCGACCCCCACGCCAACCGGCGAAGCCCCGACGCCTTCTTCGCCCTGGCGGTGATGGCGGCGGTGGCCGAGCGCTTTCTGGCGGGCAAGGGGCCGGCCTCGGTCTTTGAGCTGGCCGGCGACACGGCGGCCGAGCCTCGCCATGTGCAGCTTGTGGTCGAGGTCTTGGAAGAGGCGGGCCTTGTGGTGGAGGGCGAAGACGGGCGACTGTCTCCGGCCCGATCCCCCGATCAGCTCGGCGCGGGCGAGATCATCCGCGCCTACCGAGACCGCGTGGTGCCCGAGGTGCGCGGGCCGGCGATGGGGGCCGTCGAAGCGGCCTTGTTGGGCGTAGACCGCACCCTGGGCAGCAGCCTGGGGCGCTTGTTGGGGGGCGCAGGCCCCGTCGGAAAGGAGCGGTAGATGGCGACGATCCTGTGGATGATCGATGTGGGCCCTTGGGCTGCCGAGGGGCTGCCGCAGGTGGTGGCCTGGGCGCGGGGGCTCGGCGCCGCCGTGCGGATCTGCCACGCGACCGGCCTGCCGCCGCGCTTGCGGGCCCCCAAGGGCGAGCACATCGAGCCCGGAGACTCGGCGGCCGAGCGGGAGCGGGTGGCCCTGGCCCGCGAGTACCTGGGTCGCCTGCGCGAGAAGCTCGAAGCTGAGGGCATCTCCGTCAAGGTGGTGGTGCAAGGCGGCCACCCCGAGGACGTCGCGGCAGAGTGGGTGCGGGCCGAAGCGGTGGAGCTGGTGGTGGCCGGCCGCACCCGCCTGCATGGCATCGATCGGCTGCTGCTGGGCTCCACCACCCGGCGGATCATCCGGGCGGTGTCGGGCTCGACCCTGGTGCTGGGCGAGGGGGCCGGCCCTTTGTCCACGCTGCTCTGCCCTGTCGAGGTGGAGGACCCCGAAGAAGAGGCCCACATCCTGCTCGTCGCCGAGTGGGCCCGGCGCTTGGGGGTGGCGGTGCGCTGGCTTGGGGTCGAAGAGGGGCGCAGCTCGCGCCTGGGCTCCGAAGACCTGGAGGTGCGCCTGTGCCGCAAGGTGGAGGGGGCCCTGGGCCGTCGCCTGCCGGCCGAGCACCGCATCCAGGCGATCGTCGCGGAGAGCGCCATCGCCGGCATCCTCGCCCAGGCCGAAGGGGTGGAGCTCATCGCGCTGCGGCACTCGGGCCGGCGCGGCCTCGCCCGCCTCCTCGCCGGCGACGTCTCCGAGCGCGTGGTGGCCAAGTGCCCGCTGTCCGTCCTCGTCTCCCACTGATCCTGCTGGGCCTCGCCCTGGGGCTCGTCCTGGTGGCGAGCCTGGGCCGCTACGCCCTGACACAGCAGGCCGAGGCCCTCCTCGCCGAGCAGGGCTTCACCTACGCCCAGCGGCGGGATGGCCTCGTCTGGCTGCGCTACCGCGGGCTGCAAGGGCGAGGGGTGGAGGCCGAGTCGCTGGAGATCAGCCTGCTGCCGCGGCCTTCGGCGCGGGTGGCGGGGGTAACCGTGGACCTGGCGGCCTTGTCGGGCGGCGCCGGGTCGGGAGGCGAAGGGTCGGCGCGGCCCTGGCTGCGCGCGCTGCGGGAGCGGGTGCCGGTGGAGGTGGCCGGCCTTGACGTTCGCTACGGCGAGGATCAGGTCGCCCAGGGCCTCTCCGGGGAGCTCTCCCCGCGCTTGCGGGTGGAGGGGCCCGACGCTTCGCTCTCCCGGGGGCCGGCAGGCGAGATCGAGGCGGCGCTGCGCCGGACGGTGTCCTGGGGCCCCTTGTCGGGGGCGGCCGAGGCCAGCCTGCGCTGCGCCGAGGTCTGTACGCTGGCGGTGACGATGCCGGCGGCGGTGCTCTCGCACCCTCGGCTGGCGAAGGCGCCGCTGGGGCCGCTGCCCTTGCAGGTGACGGTGTCGGGGGCGCTGGGCGGGGGCCCGGTGCAGGGGGAGGCGACCCTGGGCGGCCTGCGGGCGACCCTGTCGGGATCGGTGGAGCCGACGAGCCGGGCCTATGACCTGCAGGTGGAGGCGCTGGGGCTCCCCCTGGAGGGCGTGGTGGCCCTCTTTGATCGGCAGATCCCCGAGGCGGCCGGCGCCACCCTGCGCGGGACGCTGGGGGCCACGCTCCATCTGACCGGCAGCCCGCTGGTCTGGAGCCTGGAGCCGCAGGCCGAGGGGCTCGCCGCCGAGGGGGTGATCGGCGAGGCGCTCACGCGGGCGGGCGGCAACCTGACCTGGCGGGCGCCGGCGGCGGGCGGCGAGGTTCGCCTGCGCAGCACCGGGCCGGGGGCGCCGGGGTGGGTGGGGCTGAACGACGCCGGACTGGTGCCTGCAGCCTTCATCGCCGCGGAGGACGCCGGCTTCTATGGGCACCGCGGCTACGATCTGTCGGCGATCCGCGAGGCCCTGCGCGACGCGGCGGCCGACCCCGAGGATCTGCGCGGCGGCAGCACGATCAGCCAGCAGCTTGCCAAAAATCTGTTTTTGGACGGAAACGAACGCACCCTCTGCCGCAAGCTGCGCGAGCTGCTCTACGCCTTGGAGCTGGACCGCGGGCTCGGCAAGGCGAACATCCTGGAGCTGTATGTCAACATCGTCGAGCTGGGGCCGGAGATCTACGGTCTGCGAGAAGGGGCCGACGCCTACTTCCTGAAGACGCCCGCCCGCCTGAGCCCGCGCGAGGCGGCCTTTCTTGCCGCGATCTTGCGCTCGCCGCGCACCAGCTACGAGCGGGCCTACCTGGGCGGTCGGGTGCCCAATGCTCGGATCGACGCCATCCTGGACAATATGGGGCGGGCCGGGGTCCTCAGTCCGGCGGCCCGTGATCGGGCGCAGCGGTCGAGCCTTCTCTTCGTGCCGCCTTCCCGCTGAGGGGCGGTCGCGGTGGGCCCTTCCGTAGGCCTGCCTTCATCTGCGTGACACCTTTTGACATCCAGCGGTGGCCGGGATTGTCGCGTGCCATAGGAAGAGAAGTGCGCAGGCCAGTGTGATCGGCGCTGGTTTGCTCCGCTTCAAGTGGTACAGTGTGCATGATGCAAGGATGAATTGAACTCGTGAAGGGAATCCCCCCGCCACCCCCTGCTTCGCGCCCTGGCGCATCCGGCCCGACCCCGCCGGCTGCGGAGCCCGGTGCAGAGGGGGCCCCCTTCACGGCGCAGCACATCCGGCGCAACCCGCCGCCCAAGCCGGCCCCCAACTACCTCGACCGCATCAAGCTCCTCAACCTCGCGGCCGACCAGCCCACCGAGGTGCAGCGGGTTCCGAAGCAGGTCCTCCAGATGCTGGAGAGCCAGGAGCAGACGGGCCTGCACCCGATGCCGCGGCGGATGGACGGGCTCTTCCACCAGCTGGAGGACAACAGCGTCTCCACCCTGGAGCGTATCCCCATCGAGTACAGAGCGCCGGTGCGCAAAGGCACAGTGCTGGCCGAGGTGCGCAAGCAGCTTGGGTTGGCCTGGCCGGTGGTCGTGAGCCAGATGGGCTTCTTGATGATGGGCTTTGTCGACACCGTGATGGTGGGGCGGGTGAGCCGCCAGGACCTCGCGGCGGTGGCGCTGGGGCACATGTGGTCGTACGGCATCACCATCGTCGGCACGGGCGCGCTGCGCGGGCTCGACCCGGTCTTTTCGCAGGCCCATGGGGCGGGCGATCGGGCGCGGGCGATCACGGCGCTGGGCCGGGCCTGCATGGTGGCGATGCTGCTGTGCTTTCCGATCATCATCCTGCACTTCGCGGCCACGCCGGCCTTCTCGCTGCTCCAGCAAGAGCCGAGCATCATCCCCACGGCCTCGGTCTTCTGCCGCACGATGGCCTGGGGCGTGCCGCCGATGCTGCTCTTCACGGCGCTGGCGCAGTTCCTCCAGGGGCTGGGCGAGGTGCGCCTGCCGATGCGGGCCGTCATCGTCGGCAACCTCTTCAACATCGTCCTCAACCTGCTCTTCATCTACGACGTGATGGGGCTGGGCCTCGACGGGGCGGTGGGCAGCGCGGCCAGCACGGTCCTGGTGCGCTGGGGCATGGTGGCCGCACTCTTCTTGATGTCGCGCGGCATTTTGCAGGACTACCTGACGGCCAAGCGCTCGGTGAACGGGCTGCTGGCGCGCGATCTGCCGCGGATGATGTCGCTTGGCATGCCGGTGGGCTTTCAGTATGGCCTGGAGATGTGGGCCTTCTCAGCGGCCGGCATGATGATGGGGGCCTTGGGCTCGGCCTCGGTGGCGGCTCATGCGGTGGCGGTCAACTTTACGAGCGTGCTGTACATGATCCCCACCGGCCTGGGGGCGGCGGCGGCCATCCGGGTGGGCCACCTCATCGGGGCGCGCAAGCCCTGGAATGTGGCGGCCTGGACGGCGGTGGGCACGGGTATGGTGCTGATGGGGGCCCTCGCCATTCCGCTCGCCTTTGGCGGCGAGCTGGTGGGCTTGCTCTACACCGATGACGTCGAGGTCATCCGCATCGTGGCCATCATCATGCCGGTGGCGGCGGCCTTCCAGGTCTTTGACGCCATTCAGTCGGTGGCCCTGGGCGTGCTGCGCGGGGCGGGCGACACGCGCATGCCGGCCATCGTCAACATCGTCGGCTACTGGCTCGTCGGGCTGCCGGTGGCGGCCTGGCTGGGCCTGCGCCTTCACGGCGGGCCCCGCGACATCTGGGTGGGCCTGCTGGTGGCCCTGGGCACCTTGTCGGTGATGTTCCTCTTCCGGATGCACCAGGTCATCAACCGCGGGGCGGGCCGGGTCTAAGAGAGGCGGCCGAGGCCCTTGAGCTCGCGGAAGTCCAGGCCGCCGACCTCGACGAAGTCGCTCATCTCGCGCAGGCGGCTCATGCAGCGGTCGCCGATGCGGTCACCCAGGGTTTGGGTGGCGGTGTTGACCTGGGCGAGGTTGGGGACGGGGGCGCCGCTCGGGTCGCCGGGCCGGTAGTTGGTGGTGGCGAGCACCGGCGTCATCGCGTTGTAGCGGCGGCTGATCAGCTCATCGATCACCGACAGCTCCCAGTCGGTGCTGCGGCCCTTGCCGAGCTCGTCGATGGCCAGCACGGGGATGTGGGTGAGCTCGCGAAAGATTGCGGCGTCGGAGCGGCCGGCGTCGTAGCCTTCGCGCAGCAGGCCGAGGAGGCGGGAAAACTCGATAAAGCGCACGGCGACGCCACGTTCGAAGATCATCTGCCGCAGGAGGGCGACGAGGAGGTGGGTCTTGCCGCGGCCGACGGGCCCGTGCAGGACGAGCCCGCGGCCCGACTCGGGGCGGAAGGCGCCAAACCAGCGGGCGACCGGCTGAAAGGCCTCGCCCTTCTTCGGATCGTGGGCGAAGCCGGCCATGAAGCTGCGCAGGGTGGCGTGCACAAAGCGGCCGGGGATGCCGGCCCGGTTGAAGAGGGCCACCCGATCCGGCACAAGCTGGCAGCGGCAGCGCCCAACGCGGGCCACCCCCTCGGCGGTGAGGACGATGCGACCGCTGCCTTTGCAGGCGGCGCAGCGCGGGATGCAGGCGCAGACGCTGGCCTGGGAGCCCTCGCCGACGGCTGCCAGCAGGTAGCCGCCGCCGCCGCAGAGCTTGCAGGCGGAATCGGGCGCAGCGGGGCGGACTTCGGTCATGGGCGGAGGCGCTCCCAGACGGCGGCGGCGTTGAGGGTGGGGTAGCGGCGCCGGAGGCGGTCGCGGGCGGCCTCCTCGATCAGGCCCTGCAGGGTGCGCGGCTCCAGGGCGCCGTCGAGGTAGGCCAGCTCGGCGGCGGCGGCCTCGCGGGCCTGCTGGGCGCAATGGGGATCGTCCTCGTAGAGGCGCTCGTGAAAGACCCGCAAGGCGTCGATCGCGGCCAGGGCCCGAACCTCGGGGGGCTCGGTCTGGGCATCTACGGCGACAAAGGCGAGGCGCAGGGCGTCGATGGCTTCGCTGGGATCGGCGTCTTCGGGGAGCAGCACCAGCAGCGAGGAGGGCGGCCGTGGGGGCGCGGGGGCGGGCGGCGGTACAGCGGGGCTGCCGAGCTCGTCCTTCATCGCGCAGAGCGTGAAGGGGCGGCGAACGCGGCGGTTCTTGCGCCTTCGCGCGGCCACCTTGTCGACCGTGGCCAGGATGATCGGCACGCTCAGGCCGCGATCGAGCCAGGTGAGCAGCAGCTTTCCGTCGGCGGCGGAGAGGAAGGGTGCGCCGCCGCGCAGCATCACGACGTAGCGGCTGACCACCTCGGCGGCGCGGGCCAGCTCGGCGTCGACCGCGGAGAGGCCATGGGAGAGGAAGGGCGCCTCATCTTCTTCTGACATCCAGTCGCTCGCAGGCACCGGGCCCTTCCTTGCCTTTGGGGGTGGGGTCTACTATCATGCCGCGGCCTACCCTCGCCGGAGCCCGTCGATGGCCCGTCTGCTCGCCCGCCGCATCTTCTCCCTCCCCGGTCGCGCCGTTTGGAGCGCTGCCTTGCTCGCTCTCGGCCTCCTTGCCTCGTCGCCAGCCCTCGCGGGCAAGGACGACGATTTCGGCGAAGAAGAAGACGAGAAGGACAAGGACGAAAAAGACACCAAGCGCAACGACAGCGACGACAGCTCGGGCGCCGACCCCGAGAACGACGAAAATTGGGCGATCACGCCCGACAAGGACGAGAGCGAGATCCGCTTCGACGATGAAGACGGCGAAGACGTCGCCGTGAAGACCCAGGGTCCGGGCGAAGACACGGCCAAGATCTACCGGTCCTACCTCGAAAAAGTGAAAGACCTGACCCCCGACGAAGAGGCGCTGGCTTGGGAGCGGTACCTGAAGAAGTACCCCAAGTCCACCTTCAAGGGCCGCATCGAGCAGCGCCTCGA
>JBEIQK010000401.1:0-5862 GCA_040376505.1 Alphaproteobacteria bacterium
AGTCATGTGCACTGGGACCACATCCAGGGCGTGCCCTTCTTCATGCCGGCCTTCCACCCCGGCGCCACGCTGCGCCTGCACGGCGCCGCCCGCGCCAGCGGCAGCCTGCGCGACGCCCTCGGCCGCCAGATGCGGCCCCCCCAGTTTCCGATCACGCTGGACGCGCTCACCGCGAAGGTCGACTGCATCGACATCCCCGTCGATCGCCCCTTTGAGATCGGACCCTTCTCCATCCAGCCCATCGACCTCAACCACCCCGATGGCGTGCTGGCCTACCGCATCACCGCCGGCGGCCGCTCGATCGTCTACGCCACCGACACCGAGCACGGCGCCGCCCTCGACCTCCGCCTGCTCCGCCTCGCCGAGGGCGCCGATCTGCTCATCCACGACGCCCAGTACACCACCGACGAGTACGAGGGCCGCGGCGGACCCTCCCGGCGCGGCTGGGGCCACTCCACCTGGCAGCAGGCCGTCGCCGCTGCCCAGGCCTCCCAGGTGCAGCGCCTCGCCCTCTTTCATCACGATCCCGGCCGCGACGACGCCGGCGTGGAGCAGATCGAAGCGGCGGCCCAGGCGCGACACCCCGGCGCGGCGGCCGCCCGCGAGGGGGAGGTCTGGGCGCTTTGACGGGCCCCACCCTGTCCTTTAGGGGCTCCCCCATCCTTCGCCGCGCGCTGGTGGCGCTCGACCAGGGGGAGCCCCGCATGAACCTGCGCCGCCTCGGCCTCGACGCCCTGCACGAACGCCTCGCCGATCGGGCCCTCGACCTCGACGCCGTCCTCCGCGCCGTGGTCGACGCCACCCGCGAGATCGTCGCCGCCGACCGCGCCACCCTCTACCTCGTCGACCAGGCCCGCCAGGAGCTGGTCAGCCGCGCCGCCCACCTGCCCGAGATCACCGAGATCCGCCTGCAGATGGGCCAGGGGCTCGCCGGCTGGGTGGCCCAGACCGGCCAGCGCGTCAACCTGCGCGAAGGCCGCCGCGATCCGCGCCACGCGCCCCAATTCGACGCCCGCACCGGCTACAGCACCCGCAC
The DNA here is from genome assembly GCA_040376505.1 of Alphaproteobacteria bacterium. Classification (GTDB taxonomy): domain Bacteria; phylum Myxococcota_A; class UBA796; order UBA796; family UBA2385; genus JBEIQK01. The sequence goes on from JBEIQK010000401.1 coordinate 1,037, forward strand.
CCTGCTGGCGATGCCCCTGCGCGACGCCAAGGGCCACACCATCGGCGTGCTCCAGGTGCTGAACAAGCAGGGCGGCGCCTTTGAGGAGTCCGACGAGGCCATCCTCGCCGAGCTGTGCGTGGAGATCGCCGAGCTCCTCGGCCGCAGCACCCTGGGCCCCCAGCTCCAAAGCCGCAACCCGCGCCCCCTCTCCTTCGGCCTCAACCGCGTGATCGGCGACTCCACGGCCATGCGCCTCGTCACCGACCGCACGCTCAAGGCGGCCCGCTCCGAGGCCACCGTGCTGGTGCGCGGCGAGAGCGGCTCGGGCAAGGAGCTGGTCGCCCGGGCGGTTCACGACAACTCCACCCGCTCGAGCGGCCCCTTCGTGGTGGTCGACCTCGCCGCCCTGCCCCACGCGCTCATGGAGAGCGAGCTCTTTGGCCATGTGCGCGGCGCCTTCACCAGCGCCGACCGCGACCAGACCGGCCGCGTCGAGGCCGCCACCGGGGGCACCCTCTTCCTCGATGAGATCGGCGAGCTGCCCCTCCCCATGCAGGCGAAGCTCCTGCGTCTGCTCCAAGAGCGCAGCTATGTGCCCGTGGGCGCCAGCCGCCCGCGCACCGCCGACGTGCGCTTCGTCACCGCCACCCACCGCGACCTTGAACAGATGGTCGCCGCCGGACAGTTCCGCCAGGATCTGTACTACCGGGTGCGGGTGGTGGAGATCACCCTGCCGCCCTTGCGGGCCCGCGGCGCCGACGACCTCGACCGGCTGATCGACCACCTCTTGGACGAGGCCGCCGCCCGCCACCGCCGCGGCCCGATCGGCATCAGCGCGATGGCGCGCTCCCAACTGCACGCCCACCGCTGGCCGGGCAATGTCCGCGAGCTGCAGCACACCCTGGAGTCGGCGGTGGTGCTGGCCGACGGGCCCCTGATCACCGCGGTGCACCTGCCCACCCCCACTGGCAGCCCGGGCGAAGAGGCCGGCCCCCTGCGCACCCTCGCCGAGGTCGAGGCCGCCCACATTCTGCGCGTGCTGAACGCCACCAGCGGCAACCAGAGCGAGGCGGCGCGGATCCTGGGCATCGGCCGCAACACCCTGGCCCGCAAGCTGCGCGGCGAGCCCGGCTGAGCGGGAAAAGCGCTCCGGGGCGAATTACGCGGCGCCGCCTGCACCCTGGAGCCCTCCTGCGCCCGGCCCTCCTCTTCGCCCTCTCCGTCGGCCTGCTCCTCTCCGGCCTCGCCAGCGTCATCAACCAGGTCGTCTGGCAGCGGGCCCTGAAGCTCTTCCTGGGCGGCAGCGAGACGCTCTCGGCGATGATCGTGGTGGTCGTTTTCCTGGCCGGCCTCGGCCTCGGCGCCGGCGCGGCCGGGCGCTGGCTGAGCCGGGCGACGCGCCCAAGCCCCCTCGCCGCCCTGGCGCTGGTGGAAGCCCTCCTCGCCCTCCTCAACCTCGGCGTGACCCTCGCCCTCGGCCTCGACCTTGGCGCCAGCATCCAAGGGGCCTGGCGCCTCGCCCTGTCGGTCGGCCTGCCCCTGCGCGCCGTCTATGCGCTCGGCGCCACGCTCCTCTTGCTGCCGCCCACCTTGTTGATGGGGGCCACCGTGCCCCTCGCCGCCGCGGGCTGTCAGCGCCAGTTGGGGGCCTCCCGCGACGCCCTGCTGCCGATCCTGCTCTTCGTCAACACCGTCGGCGCCGCGCTCGGCGCCGGGTCGGCCACCGCCCTGCTCCTCCCGTGGATGGGCCAGCGGGCCGCCCTTGGCGTGGCGATCGGCGCAAACCTGCTCGCCGCCGCGATCTTCACCGCCCTGGCCCGCGAAGCCCTCGATCGGCCGCAGACCCCAGCCCCGGCTCCCCAAGCCCGCGCCGCCGGCAGCGGCGGCCTGGAGATCTTCCTCGGCGCCGCCTTGGGCCTGCTCTCCCTCTCCTACGAGATGGGGCTGATCCGCGCGCTCACCCTCTGCTTTGAGCCCCTGCCTCAGACCTTCGCCACGGCCCTCGCCACCTACCTCGTGCTGTGGAGCGTGGGCGTGGCGCTGAGCAGCCGCCTGCGCCTGCCGGTGCCGGCCCTCTCGGGGCTCACCGCGACGCTGGTGCTGGCGATGCCGCCGCTCTTTCACCTCGTCCGCGATGGCGGCGACCTGTCGCTGCTCCAGGCGAGCCTCCTCTTTTGCCTGCCCTGCCTGCCCTTCGGCCTGCTCTATGGCGGGCTCTGCCGCACCGTCTCGGTGGACTGGGGCCGCGATCTGGGTCGCTTCACCGCCGCCAACACCCTCGGCTCCTGCGCCGGCGTGCTGCTGGCCACCCTGGTGGGCTTTGAGGCCCCCTTGAGTTGGGGGGCCGGCGCCCTGGCCCTCGGCCTCGTGGCCGTCACCCTCGCGGCGGTGCCCTGGCCCCGCCTCGCCGGGCTCTGCGCGGGGGTGGCCCTCTTTGTGCTCGCCCAGGGCACGACCATTCCGTTCACCGTTCACAACGGCGAGCGGGCCTGGTGGGGCCGCGACGGCGTGGTGGAGCTGAACGCGGAGGGCCAGGTCTACATCGACGGCCTGTGGCACACCCGCCTCTCCGACGGCGACGACCACATCGGCGAGCCCTACGCCTGGCTGATGGCCGCCGCCGCGGTGATCGGCCGCGGAGACCGCCCGCTGCGCAAGGCCCTGGTGGTGGGCGGCGGGGTCGGCATCTCCGGCCACACCCTGGCCGGCGTAGACGGTGCCACCGTCGACTCCTACGAGATCAACCAGACCCTGCGCCGCCTGCACGAGGCCGAGCCGGCCGGCACGCTCGGCTCCCTCACCCATCCGGCCATCCGCTGGATCTGGACCGACGCCCGCGTCGGCCTCGCCCTCGACGAGACGCGCTACGACCTCATCTTGAGCGCGCCCCTGCACCTGCGGGCCGCCGGATCGAGCCTGCTCCTCTCCGATGAGTACCTCCGTCTGGTCAAGTCGCGCCTGGAGCCCGATGGGGTGCTGGTGGTCTACGCCAACGAGGGCAACCCCGCCCAGGCCCTGCTCGTGCAGCGCACCCTGGCCGAGCACTTCCTGCACCGGGTCACCTGGAACGAAGGAATGATCACGGTCGCCAGCGACCAGCCCCTCGACCTCAGCGCCGAGGCCCTCGACGCCCGGATGGCCGGCGACGACCGCTTCGCCGCCGAGCTGCGCACCTTCGACCGCTGGCTGCGGGAGGCGGGTGAGCCGGGCGGCCTGTACGATCTCTACGAAGGCACACGCCGCGCCGACATCGTCGCCGACCACCTCATCACCGACGACCACCCCCTTCTGGAGTACCCCGAGGTGGCCCTGCAGATCGTTCACCCCATCGCCGTCTCCCAGATGCCCCTGCGCGAACCCTGACTGTTCAGACTCCCGCGGGCGGGGCCGCCCCTGGCCAAGGCGCGCTCCACGCAATAGAACCCCCTCCCCAAGCGCACGATGGTCGCGCGGGGGCCGGCCACTCCCTGCGGGGAGCCAGCGCCGGTCGGCGTTTCGGGTGTCGCGTCTGGCTCCAGAATTTCGTCCGCAACCTGAGCCATCGACGCCAGCCCGCCCCGAGTCGGCCCGAGGCCTGGTGACATCCCTTCGGCCGAGTCGTGCGCCATCGCCGCACAAAGCAGCTCCCTTGACCTTCTCCGACCTCAAGCTCATCTCCCCCCTCCTGCGCGCCGTCGAAGCCCAGGGCTACGTCACCCCCACGCCGATTCAGCAGGCCAGCATCCCCCATGTGCTCGCTGGCACCGACCTCTGCGGGCAGGCCCAGACGGGCACCGGCAAGACCGCCGCCTTCGCCCTGCCGATGCTGCAGCTCCTCGACGGTGCCCCCAGCAACGGCCGCATCCGCGCCCTGGTGCTGGCCCCCACCCGCGAGTTGGCCGCCCAGATCGGCGACTCCTTCCGCGCCGCCAGCAAGTTCCTGCCGCGCATGCGCTCCACCGTCATCTTTGGCGGTGTCGGCCAGGGCAACCAGGTCAAGGCCATCCGCGACGGCATCGACGTGCTGATCGCCACCCCCGGCCGCCTGATCGATCTTGGCGGCCAGGGCCTCGTCGACCTGCGCCACGTCGAGATCCTGGTGCTCGATGAGGCCGATCGCATGCTGGACATGGGCTTTCTGCCCGATGTGCGCCGCATCCTGCGCGTGCTGCCCCGCGAGCGGCAGACCCTCTTCTTCTCGGCCACCTTTCCCCGCGAGATCGAGGAGCTGGCCCGCGAGCTGCTCATCAACCCGGTGCGCGTCTCGATCGAGCCCGAGACCCCCACCGTCGCCAAGGTCGAGCAGTCGCTGTACTTCGTCGACAAGACCGAGAAGCGCAACCTGCTCATCGACCTGCTGCTGGTGCCCGAGATGGACCGCGCCATCGTCTTTTCGCGCACCAAGCACGGCGCCAACCGCATCGCCGAGTACCTGTCCGAGGGCGGCATCCGCGCCGAAGCCATCCACGGCAACAAGTCCCAGGGCGCCCGCGAGCGCGCCCTGGAGAACTTCCGCGGCGGCAACACCCCCGTGCTGGTGGCCACCGACATCGCCGCCCGCGGCATCGACGTGCAGGGCGTGAGTCATGTCATCAACTTCGACCTGCCCAATGAGCCCGAGACCTATGTGCACCGCATCGGCCGCACCGCCCGCGCCGGCGCCTCGGGCATCGCCATCTCCCTGGTCGAGGCCGGCGAGGTGCCCTTCCTGCGCGACATCGAGCGGCTGATCGGCTTCAAGGTGCCGGTCGCCGGCGGCAAGATGCACTCGGCCGCCGACATCGCCGCGGCCCCCAATCCCGTGGCCCAGGTGCGGCGCCAGGGCGGCGGCGGGCGCTTCGGCGGCGGCGGCGGCGGTCGTCCCG
>JBEIQK010000239.1:0-8396 GCA_040376505.1 Alphaproteobacteria bacterium
AGACCTTCCCGCCCTCGGCCAGCACTCCGCGGAGTCGCTCGACGGACTTCTCCATGAAGCCGCGGACCTCGTCATGGTCGATACCGGATCCATCTCGGTATTTCGCGTGAACGACCGTACGGCAACCGGCGACGGAGGCGACCAGGGGATGGTGTCGCCGCCGGTTCCGCCCCTTGCCGCTGTAGCCGAAGACCGCGCCAGCCTGCTCGCCGAAGCTGACCACCACGGAGCTGTCGAAGTCCAGCACCGCCGACTTGGCCCCCGAGACTGGGTGAAGGCCGATGGCGGCGACCAGATCGGTGAGGTGCTCGACCCCGGCCGAGGTCAGGCTGGCCAGCGCCGCCGAGAACACCTTGCGCACGGGCCACCGCGGGAGCCGCAGGAACTTCACAAGGACGGCATCGCCGGCCAGCCACTCGACATGGGCCAGCCGCTGAGCCCCACCGAGCGCCGCCACCATGAAGGCCATATACACGATGTGTACGGCGTAAGTCAGCTTTCTATCGTCACTCCCAACGACCCACGACAGTCGCTCCAAGAGCCCGAGGGGCCCGGACAGGTACCGCAGAAGCGGCACCAGCCCCGAGAATTGCGTCAGCGTCGTCTCACTCGCGGTGACCTTCGGCGCCGGGAGCGGGCCGCGCTTGGTGGTGTTACTACGCCCCATGGGGTTCCTCTTTGGAGTGTGATTGTTTACACCAACCTCCTAAGCTGGAACCTCATTTTTATCTAGTTCTGAGCTCGAACTTGTCCTCTCGCCAGGCACACTTGAGCGCTCACCAGAAGTAGACCACTTCTGCTCACCGGAAGTAGTCCACCCCGGTTTGAGTTGCCACCGGTCAGCTACGCTGGCGGCGGGGGGCGGGGGCCCCGCACGGAGGCCCTTCGATGAGCTTCCAGGGAGTCCTCAGGGGGCATCCATGGGAGCGGAAGTGCGAACCGGGGGCGCTCGAACGCCAGCTTTTCGGGGTTCGGCTGGCCGAACAACCTCATGAACCACCGAGGTGCCGACCGACCAAAGAGATAACTGAACCACCGAGCCCTTGCAAGGACCAGCACGCAGGTGGACTACCCCTGGTGAGCACACCCCGGTCTACTTCCAATGAGCGCTGCAGGCACATTCTGGGCTAAGCTGGAACCTTATTTTTATCTAGTTCTGAGCTCAAACTTGTCCTCTCGCCAGGCACATTCTGGGCTAGGCCAGCTCCAGGCCGGAGACCCCTACGACGCCCGCCTACGGGCCTGCCTGCGGGCCCTGCGCGACAATGCCCGCATACGGGGAGATGAAGAGGAGGCCGAACACTGGGCCACCGAGCTCCTCGCCGCGAGGGGGCGGCGGAGGTCGCTCGCCTCTCCCTGCGGGACGCCCCCACCCTGGTGGACGGGTGACGAAGGTCGGTCGCCGGGTGACGGAGGTCGCTACAGGACCTTCGTCACCCTGCCCGAAGACGCAGCTTCGCCCGTTGGCCCGGGGCTTGCGAAGCGCCGACGGATGGACCTGGAGCTGCGCGGACGACATGGGGACCTGCTCCACGAGGTGGTGGCGCAGGGCTGGGCGCAGCTCCGCTCTCGGATGGGGGAGGCCGGAACGGCCCTGCCTCGGCACGTCGAGGACGAGGTGGAAGGCTACCTCAACTGCGGCGACCCGGCGCGAGGCTTCGCCTGGTTGGAGTGCGAGGGCTGCGCCTCGCACCGCTCATCCCCTTCTCGTGCAAGGGGCGGGGCTTCTGCCCGTCGTGCGCGGGGCGCCGGATGGCGGAGGGCTCCTTGCGGTGGGCCGAGCTCTTTCCACCGGTTCGCGTACGGCAATTCGTGCTGACGGTGCCGTACGGACGTCGCCTGCTCATCGCCCGGGACCGAGCGCTGGAGCGGGGTGTGCATGCGACGGCCATGGGGTGCATCGAGCGGTGGTACGGCACGGCGACGGGTGGAGGGCAGACGGGGTCGGTCAGCGTGACCCAGAGATTCGGGTCCTCTCTTCGCTTGAACCCCCACTTCCACGTGCTGTTCGTGGATGGGGGCTATGTGCGTGGGAAGGAGGGCGGTGTCCGGTTTCGGCCGGCACGAGCTCACCCCTCCGATGTGGAGGCGCTGATCGTGGCGATCGCGACAGCCTGCGAAGCGTGGCTGGCACGACAGGGCCATGGGCCAGAGGACGCGGCGGAAGAGGCCGACGACGAAGGGATGCGCCTCTTCCAGGCCGCCGCTGTGGCGGGGTACTCCGTGGTGAGAGGGGCGCCGACGAGGGTGGCGCGCCGTGTGCAGCGCATCGGGGGGAGGGAGCGGGAGCTCCCGCCGCTCTGCGCTTCCTGCGACGGCTGGAACCTTCATGCCGGGGTCGTGGTGGAGGCGGAGGATCGGGAAGGGCTGCTGCGGCTCGGCCGATATCTGCTCCGACCCCCGCTGGCCGTGGACCGCTTGGAAGTGGAGCCAGATGGGCGGGTTCGTTTCACGATGAAGCGGACTTTCGAGGATGGAACGGCGGCCCTCTCCTTCACCGCCGAGGAGCTTGTGTCCCGGCTGGTGGCGCTGATCCCTCCGCCCCGGGCGAACACGATCGTCTACCGCGGGGTCTTCGCCGGGAACGCGTCCTTGCGGGCGGCGGTGGTCGCAGAGGCCCCCGGCAAGGCAAGACCGACGACTCCCTTCCAGCGGCTGCGGCGGCAGAAGGAGCCGCTGAAAAGCAAGCGCCTCCGGCCTTCCTGGGGCGAGATCCTCTATCGGGTGTTCGCGGAAGATGGCTGGCGGTGCCCGGGCTGTGGCTGCCGCATGACCCTGCGCGCCGTGTTCGAAGGCGGCCCGACGACGAGCCAGGTACTCGCCAGCCTCCGCCGGAGCGCGGCGGCCTCCCGAGGCCCACCCGCCGCCGCAGCCTGAGGGCGACGGCCGGAGGGCGGGTTTGCCGCGGGACCGGGGCGCGAGCTTTGGCGGGGCACCCGAGATCGGGCAAAAGACGCCCTCTCGGGGCCGTACCCCGGGAGGGCGACGGTAGCGGGGACCTGTCGTAAGGTCGGAGTCGTGATTGCCCCCCGCCGTTCATGCGCCCTATCCCCTATGACGCAGGCGTGGGCTCGGCGGGCGTGACCAGGACGCGGTTCATGTCGACGTAGGGCCCCCGGGTCAGGAGGCGCGCGAGCGCCGACCACTCGCTGGCAGCGGGCTGAATGGCTGTCAACAACGCGCGGGGCACTCGGAGCGTTTCAAGCGCCTCTTCGGTGGTCGCACGCACCCACATGAGGTCGAGGGTCTCCTCGTTCGCGTCGACCATCCGCAGCTCCACGTCATCCGCCAGCGGGTTGCCGTCGAGGTCGCGGACGAGCGTGAGCTTGAGCAGCTCCAGCGCGATCTCGTCGATGCCCCGCTCCGCGATGAGCACCTTCTCACGGAGCGCGGGCCACCCGAACGTCACCCGCGCCCGGAGGCCTCGACCTGCGCGGCGGGCGGGCGCGGGCGCGCGTTCGCCCCACCGTGTCGCAAAGACCTGGTTGGCCGCACCCTCCAGCGCCTGCCATTCGGCGACCCGATCTGCGGGCTCGACGAGAATCCACCACGCGCGCTCCAGGTCGAGGTACGTCAGCTCGGGGGGGGCGCGAAACGTTGCCTTGCATTCCGGACAAGTCGCTTGTTGAAAAGTGCCGTCCAGTAGCGTCGCCCGGTGCTGGGGCTGGCGCCCGGCGTTGATACTGTCCGCGAGAGGGAAATCGAAGGACGCCTGACAGGACGGGCATGTCGCGGCAGTGGGACGGATGACGGACATCAGACTGCCTCGTCGACGTGTTCCCGCATCCAGGCGACGGCGGGGTGGGCGTCAGGGAGCTTGTTGAGGTAGAACGCGGTGTAGAGTTCGGCGAACCATTCAGCGGGGGCGCGAAACTGGTAGTCGGTCACGCGGTACGGGGCCCGCCGGTCGAGGGGATAGCTGTACCATTGCCCCTGGGATTGGTGGATGACGCGCCCCCCGATCGCGGCGGCCGCTGCGCCACGATTGCCGTCGTCCCAGAGGCCGTCGTCCCCGCGCGCGAGGATCTTGCGTAGATGGGTCACGGCGGGGTGACGCAGGATCGCATCCCACGCGAGGTCCCCCACCCGGGCCTGGATGGCGTTCATCTCGGCCAGATAGGCGGCGGTGGTGACATCCAGCGCCGTCCTGGTCAGGATGGCCCGATCGATACACTTGTTGGCGTGCGTCGACCAGTCGCCCGCGGGCTTTCCATTCACGGCGTTGCGGCGGGTCATCTGGTCCTGGTTCATCTCCGCGTCCGACCCGATCAACTCGTCCACGATGGGCGCGGCATCGACCATCCGCTCCGTGGCGAGGAGCGTCTCCGCGTCGGGCGGGAGGGGCCTGTCGGCGGCGCGGTCGAAGTCAAGCTTGACCCGCACATCCGCGTGGCTGGCTCCGATTCGCGTCGAGCCGACGGTTTGCAGCACCTGGACCGAGAGGCGCTTGTCCTTGCCGGGGAGCACCTCGTGAAACTCGTGGTGGTCGGAGAGGAGCTTGTACACGACGTCCGCCCGTTCCTGTCTCCAATCCCCGAACGTGGGGTTCCCCATGCGGGTGCTCATGAATCTCAGGTCCTCATCGACCGAGTGGCCGATCTCGTGCAGGGACGTTGCGTCGAAGACCTGGACCTTGCTGCCCTCGCTGCCCCGCGGCCCTATCTTCTGCCTGTCTGCGAATCGGCCTGTCTTTTCGACATTGAGGATGACCTTCTTCTCGTGCGCGCTGTAGAGGGAGGCCTGTGCCGCGCTTCCCTTGTTCCGCTCGATCTTCTTGAAGCTGTCATTCTGAAGCGTGTGGCGCGCCGGGATGCGCGTCATCAGGTCGTACAGGCGGGGCAGCGCCTTGGTCGTCATCGCCCCTCCGTTCACCTCAGTGATCCCGAAGCGGGCCTTGAGGGCGGCGGCGATGAAGTCCTTGGTGTCCTGATCCTCCGCGCGGCTCCCGATGCTCCGGATCATCCGATCGAGGGCCTGATTCCCGCCGGGTCGGCCGACGAGGTTGGTGAGCACCGCAGGGTTCTCCTTGTACTTGAGCACGAGCGCATCGCGGGCCGCGACGGTCCGATCCGCGGTGCCGGTCTCAACGCGGGTGTCGATGAGGTCGAGGACCGCGTTGGTGGTGGCGACGTCCTCCCGCGCGCGGGCGAGACCCGCTGCGACCGTGCGGGCTTCTTCGGAGTCGGGGGCGACCAGGGTGGCCGCGGTCACCAGCGCCCGCTCCGCGGCGAGAGAGTCGTCACGCGCAGTCACCACGCTCGTTCGCAGCGCCACGGCCGGGGTGCGGCGATCGGCCTGGGTGCTGGAGAGGCGCGCGACGATGTCGTCCAGGATGGCCGGGCGATTCACCCGAGTTTGTACCGCGTTGACGCGCGCCTCGGAGGCCGTCAGCAGCGCGAGCGCCTGCACCACCTCCGGCGTCGCGGCTGCGGCCACATTCGTGGCGGCTCGCGCTTCGACGAGCCGCGTGGCCGCCTCGTCCAGGCGCTTGATGTCGGCCTGGACCCGGTGGGAGATCTCGTCCAACACCTCCAGAGCCCCGGCGTTACGGGATTCTCCGCGAATGACGGCGCGCAGCTCCGCCTCGCGTTTTTCTCCGCGAAGCTGGAGGGCGCGGAGGGACTCATCGAGCGCGGCGGCGACCTTTCGGGCCGTCGCGCGTTGCGGCGCGGCATCCTCGGCCAGCCCGGCGATCAGTCGGACGGCGGCGGTGACCTTGGCGGACAGCACATTGAAGTCCGCCTGGATGCGCAGCGCGGTCGCGTCGTCCACCGCGGTGTCCAGCGCGAGTGTCTCCGGTTCGGCCTCGGCGTCCGGCTCAGGCTCGACCTCCTCTACAGGGTCATCGTCTGCGCGGCCGACGAGCCGACTCGTGTCCTCGGCCCGCGCGACAGGCGCCCTGGCAAGCAGGTCGAGGGGCGCGGCGTCGACACCCGTGCCGGTCAACGCCTTCTTGGCGTCCTTCCAGGAGCGCACGAGGATCTGCGCCGACAGCACTTTATTGTCGCGGGTGGCCGGCACCACGGTGAGGCCATCGGCGGTGATCCGGATCGCGCCCCTCGCCAGGTGCCATCGGGCCATGGGTTGGGTCGCCAGCTTGTCGTCGCCCTTCCAGAGGCGATCCACGACGGCGCGGGTGGCGTCGGTGGCCCGCAGGCCGAGCACCATGCGCGGAGCCCCCTGGTCGCCGCCGGCGCGTGCGATGCAGTAGTGCAGAATCAGCTCGCGCGCGGGCTTAAGGCGCAGGCGCGGCAGAAACTTGGTCAGGTTGGCGCTGGCGAGCTTTGGGAGTGGAGGCATCGGCCGAGGCTACCACGAAGGCTCCATGGGGTTCAAATTTGAACCCGTCGGCGGATAGGAAAGATGAACGCTCTCGGTCGGCCCCCGAGCACGGGCTCCGGGGCGGCTCCGGGCCCCCCGACTCGCGGCTCTCGGGCTCGGTGGGGCATGAAATCCGAGGTTTTCCGGTCGAATTCTACCCATCGAGCGAAGCTCCGCCCGCCGGCCCCGTGCGCTCCTCGCACCACCCGGTCGTCGCGCCCTCCGCCATCGTTACGGAGGCGCCGTCCCTTTCGCGAGGCTCCGCAGGATCTTCGTCGTCGCGGGGGGGGCCTGGACGATGCAGCGAAGGACCATCGGGCCCCCGCAGCGCGGGCAACGGAACCCATCCTCTCCAAACACCCGCGCGAGGAGCTCGGCCCACCCGGCTCTCTCGGTCCCGGGCTTGGTCGGCGGGCTCTTTCGGAGCTTCTTGGCGCTTCGGGCAAGAGCGGCCTCCGGGGATTCGGGCCGGGGTGGTGGGACGACCTCGGGCCGCCACCCGGCGTGGGCGGCGAGTACACCCCGAAAGGTAATCTGATTCACCCGCGGCGGCGGCACGATCGCGGCCAGCCGCTCAACCAGCTCCATCGGTGAAAAGAGCAGCGCGCGGGTCCCGTCACTCCAGGTGCGTTTCAGGCCGACCTCCACCGTCCCGTCCCGGTGGCGCTGGAGCCGGTCGCGCGCGAGGGGCCCCCTCAAGACGTAGCGGCATAGCCGCTCCAGCGCGTCGCGCTCCCGGGCTCCAAGACCGACCCCCGCATGCAAATTGTACCCTTCGAAGGCTGCGCACCGCGGCGGTAAGTCCACCATCCGGCCGCCCACCAATTGTACCCGCCGCGCTCGGCGGCCCGCCCGGGGACCGAGCGCCGCCTGCCCGAGCAGGGATGCCTGCTGGAGCACCGCCTGCGCGTCGTCCCCCTCGGGGTCGATCTCCTCCTCCGGACCGTACCCCTGCTTGCCGAGCCAGGCCTCGCTGGCCTCCGCGATCTCGACCACCAGCCGCTCCACATCGGCTGTGTGCGGCGTCACCTGCCGGAAGGAGAGGCGGCCGTCCGCGCCGCGTGTATAGACCCCATCGAGGACGATGCAGTGAGCCCGGAGGGTTCCGGGGTCTGTCGGTTGGTTACCGGGTTCGGTCAGACACACTCCTCCCGGGGCCTGACGGACGAGACCATAGGAGGCAGCGGTCGGTGTCGTTCGGGGGACCTCCGTTGCCGGGCCCGGCCCGGCGGTCGTGGTGGGGGTTCAGGCGGTGCCGAGCAGGTCGGAGGCGTAGTAGGCCCAGAGGCGCTCAACCTGGGGGTTGGCGCGCACGCGGAGGTGCCACTCGCCCCCGCTGAAGAGCAGGCGTCCGGCGCCGTTGTAGAAGCGGTGCTGGCGCGATTGGAGCCCCTGGCGCATCACGGGCTTGTTGGCCGCCCGCGCCCGCTGCTCGGCGTCGATCTGGAAGCGCTTATCGGCATTGTAGGCGAGGAGGCGGAGGAGGAAGGCCGCCTCGTTCGCGCGGAACGCATGCCCCACGAGCCAAGACATGCCGAGGGAGCCCTTGGCCTCCTTGAAGATCCGCTCGCAGTCGGCCCGATCGTTGTAGAACCGCCAGACATCCTCCGGGACCCAGTCGAGGTTGGTGATGAGGGCCTGGTAGCGCCAGTCCTTGCAGCCATCCATGGCCTTGCCCTGCGGCGGCGCTTTGGGATCGTGGACGCGTCGCCGGATGCCGACCACCCGGAGACCGGCTTGCATCCCCAGACTCTCGCCGCTGAGGACGGTCACCTGCACATCCTCGTCCTCCCCCTCCAGCGTGCGCCAGCTCGCGACCCGCAGCATGAGCTTGACGTTGCTGTTGAGCGCCTTGGCGAACACGAAGTCGTGGCCACTCTCCAAAAGCCACTTTCCAAGCGGTATCGACCAGAAGCCGGAGTCCGCCCGAAGGAAGACCTTCCCGCCCTCGGCCAGCACTCCGCGGAGTCGCTCGACGGACTTCTCCATGAAGCCGCGGACCTCGTCATGGTCGATACCGGATCCATCTCGGTATTTCGCGTGAACGACCGTACGGCAACCGGCGACGGAGGCGA
>JBEIQK010000233.1:0-8521 GCA_040376505.1 Alphaproteobacteria bacterium
CCGCGCACGGCGTCGAGGAGGTGGTGAATCAGCGGCCTCCCGGCGACCGGCACCAGGGGCTTGGGCAGGGGGCTGCGCATCCGGCTGCCCTTTCCGGCGGCGAGGAGGAGGGCGGCGGTGCTCATGCCGAGCGCCCCTGGCTGCGGCGGATGGCCTCGATCAGCGGCCGCGCGCCGGCGCGAAGGCGGCGCTCCTGGGTGGCGTAGTCGACCTCGTAGAGGCCAAAGCGCATGGCGTAGCCCTCTGCCCACTCGAAATTGTCCATGAAGCTCCAGTAGTAGAAGCCGCGCACGTCGGCGCCCTCGTCCATCGCCTTGCGCATGGCGTAGAGGTAGCGCGAGATCCACTGCGCGCGGCGCCCGTCGTCCTTGGCGTCGGCGACGCCGTTCTCGGTGATGTAGATGGGTTTGTTTAGGGTGGAGATCTGCTTGATCGCCCGGTAGAAGCCCTCGGCGTAGATGGCGTAGGGCATGTCGGTGGCGGTCTGTCCAGGCCGCAGGCGGGTCTCAAAGGGCGGCTCGCGGCGCATGAAGGGGTCGAGCAGCAGGTTGGCGTAGTAGTTGAGGCCGATGAAGTCGGTGGCGTCCTTCGCCTCGGGCCACTCCTCGTGCCGCCAGGCGAGGCCCGGCACCTGCAGATGAAAGACCCCCTCGCGCAGGAAGGTGAGAATGGCCTCATTGTAGAACTGGTCGGCGACCCGGCAGAGCAGCCAGTCCAGCGGGCTGTAGCGCCGGTAGGGGTCGAGCTGAAAGATGTTCTTGACGAGGCCGATCTGGATGCGGTTGCCGCAGGGGAGGCTGCGGGCGAGCTGCACCATGCGCAGGTGGGCCACCAGCAGGTTGCGCAGGACGGTGGCGAACAGTCGAATGTCTTTCTTGCCGGGCGGAAAGACGCCCAGGGCCCACCCCATCACGCTGAAGGGGCCGGGCTCGTTGAAGGTGCACCAACGCGGCACCTTGTCGCCATACTCCCGCAGGCACAGCTCGGTGAAGCGCAGGATGTGGGCGATGTTCTCTTCGCGCTCGAAGGAGCCCAGCTCTTCAAACCACAGGGGGTGCGTGAAGTGGTGCAGGGTCACCATCGGCTCCAGGCCATGGGCGAGCGCGGCGTCGATCATCTGGTGGTAGTGGGCGATGGCGGCCGGGTCGAAGCGGCCGCGCTCGGGCTCGATGCGGCTCCACTCGATGCTGAAGCGGTAGGCGTTCATCCCCAGCTCGTCGCGCATCCGCGCCATGCCTTGGGGGTAGCGGGTGAAGTGCTCGCAGGCCGCCCCGCAGCGGTCGTCGTTGTGTACGCGGGGGGCGGCCCTTCTCGTCGCGCAGGGTCTCCCAGCGGCTCCAGTTGTTGCCGGTGTTGCCGCCCTCCACCTGGTGGGCGGCGGTCGCGGTGCCCCACAGGAAGTCCGATGGAAACGTGACACTCGAGGTGTCGAGGGTCGACCAGTCCCACAGCAGCTCGGGGTGGCGGCGGTTCAGGGCGGCGAGGGTGCCGGCGAGGCCGAGGCCTCCGCCGGCGAGGAGGGCGAGCAGTGGCTCCATGGGGCGCTCCGGGGGCCGGCCCATCCTACCCGAGGTCGGGGCGCCTGTGGCATGATGCGGCTCCCCTGGGAGTCACCATGCGTCGCCTGCTCGTCTTGCTGCCCGCCGCCCTCGTCTGCGCCCCAGCCCACGCCGCGGGCTACTACTTCTCCGATGTGGGGGCGCGCTCCTTTTCGCGTGGCGGCGCCTATGTCGCCGGGGTGAGCGACCTGATGGCGCTCTGGTACAACCCCGCCGCGCTCACCCGCCTGCCCGACGGCATGATGACCCTCGACGTGGCGGCGGTCTCCCAGCGCGTGAATTTCGACCGCAAGGACTACCCAGGCGAGGGCAAAGACGGCGCCGACCTCATCACCGAGCCGGTGGAGAACAAGGCCCCCGCCTACGTCATCCCCCACCTCGCGGTCAGCCACAGCCTGGGGCTGCCCAACACGATGTTTGCGCTCGGCTTCTACCCGCCCTACGCCCCCGACCTCTCCTACGACGCCGATGGCGCCCAGCGCTACACCCTCACCGACACGCAGGTGATCCAGACCTTCGCCGGGATCACCGCCGCCCACGAGTTCGCCAACTGGGTGAGCGTGGGGGCCGGCGTCTCCTGGAACTACCTCTACGTCGAGCAAGAGCTGGCGATCAGCCTGTGGACCCAGACCGAGACCGAGAACCCCGACTACGACGTCTTCTTCGCCCTCGACGCCCAGGACAAGTTCGCCGTGGGCTGGAATGTCGGCGTGCTGGTGGAGCCCCCCAAGGGCCGCTGGGCCGTGGGCGCCTCGATGATGGCCCCCACCAAGTTCGACGCCACCGGCACCATGAGCGCCGACTTCACCCAGAACTACTACAACGAGCTCGGCCTCATCGAGTCCGACCGCTCCGAAGACGATGAGGTCCACCTCGACGTCACCATGCCCCTCATCTTGAAGGCCGGCGCCCTCGTACGCCCCACCGACAAGCTGGAATTCGAGGTGGCGGCGGTCTGGGAGGGCTGGAGCGTGATCGACGAGATCGTGGTCACCGATGTCAACCTGCATGTCGACACCACCGAGCTGGTCTCCCCCACCGGCGTCGACATCACCGACGACGTCATCCTGCCGGCCGGCTACCAGGACTCGATCTCCCTGCGGGTGGGCGGCGAGTGGGATGTGCACAAGCGCGTCACCGTGCGGGCCGGCGGCATGATGGAGGGCTCGGCCATCCCCGCCGAGACGATGAGCGTGGGTTTGGTCGACGGCCAGAAGTGGGGCTACGGCCTGGGCGGCACGATCAAGGCCCACAAGCGCCTCGACATTGATCTCGGCTGGTTCCAGAGCTTCTTGCCCGAGCAGACCATTGAGAACTCGCAGGTCAAGCAGATCGTCGTCGATCCCTTCTCCGGCGAGTTTGTGGATGGCCGCGTGGTGGGCGACGGCGTGTTGGCCAGCCACATCAACATCCTGGGCGGCGGCATCAACTACTACTTTGGCAAAGACGCCAAGATCAAGGATCGCTAGAAAAACAGGGACACATCCAAGCCAGCAGCACCGCACGCTCGCGCGGGCTGCTTGTGGCGAGGAGGGGTCCAGCAGCGCCGACGCCGAGGCCCTCGCCGCCGATCAGGCCTTGACGATCTCGAGGTTGGCCACGCCGAGGCGGATTTGCCCCGAGCCGCGGCGCCGCTCGATCACCACGTCGGCGCCGGGCAGGCCGGCCTCGCGGAACTGCTGGCGGGCCCGAAAGACCGCCATGTTGAACTGCGGGCCGGGCATGCCCAGGCTGTCGGAGAGGGTGTCCTGGTAGACCCAGCCGTGCTCGGCCAGGGGCAGGGCAGGGTCCTGGGCGGCCTCGATGCGCTCGCGGGCCAGGGTCAGCAGCAGGTAGCTGTGGGCCCGGTGGTCCATGTGCACCACGGCCTCGCCAAAGCTGGCCTCCAGCTCGATGTGCTCCTCGTCGCGGCTCACCTTGAAGAGGAGGTGCAGGTCTTCGCTGCGGCGCTCGTTGGAGACGAGGCGGGTGGTCGACCAGATCGTCGGCAGGGCCAGCACCCAGGCCGCGCCGCCGGCCTCCACGGTCTGGCCATTCACCAGGGCGCTCACCTCGGCGCCGCGCTCGGCGGTCCAGGCGCCGTCGCTGTCGAGCGAGATGATCACCTCGGGGTTGTCGTCGCCGGGCAGCACCAGCAGGCCCTCGTCGGCGAAGCGGCGCTCGCTGCCGCTGTAGGCGGCGGCCACCGGCGGCAGGATGTCCTGCACCTCCCAGGGGTCGCGGGGCGTGCCGAAGGAGAGCGCGTCGCCCGGCTTGATCTGAACGCGCTGACCGGCGTCCATGCGCTGACCGCCGACAAAGGTGCCGTTGCGGCTGGACAGATCGCGCAGCTCCCAGCCGTCGCCCGACCACCGAAAGGCGGCGTGCTCCCCCGAGATGTGGGCGTCGCGCAGGGTGAGCTGACAGTTGGGGCTGCGCCCAACCAGATCGTGGGCGCCGAGCCGGTGGAGCCGGCCGGTCGCGCTGTGCCGTAGGGTCGCCATGACAAGGGCTCGCGTGAAGGTGCGGCAAAGGGTACCGCACTTTGGTTAGGTGTGCGGTCATGGCCGAATTGCCCGCCACCATTTCCGCGACCCTGGCGAACAGCCAGGAGGGTGCGCCCTTCCTGGAGGATGGCCGGCCTGCGGGCCAGCCGGTCCTCGACGAGGGAGGGCGCTACACCGATCAGCGCTTGATCGGCGTGGGCGGAATGGGCGAGGTGCGCCTCGTCTACGATGGCGTGCTCAAGCGCACAGCGGTGCTGAAGACCGTTCGTTCGGAGCTGGCCCCCGAGGTCTGGGACCGTCTGATCGCCGAGGCCGGGCTCACCGCCGGGCTGCAGCACCCCGGCGTGGTGCCGGTCTACGACGCCGGGCGCCTCACCGATGGGCGGCCCTTCTATGTGATGCGCGAGGTGCGCGGCTTCACGCTGGCCGAGCTGATCGAGGCGGTGCACAAGGTCTCGGTGGAGGCGGGGCGGTGGTCCAACACCCGCGACGGCTGGACCCTGCGCGGCCTGATCGGCGTCGTCGCCTCGGTGGCGGCCACGATCTCCTACGCCCACCGCCAGGGCTGGGTGCACCGCGACA
This sequence comes from Alphaproteobacteria bacterium, assembly GCA_040376505.1. GTDB lineage: Bacteria > Myxococcota_A > UBA796 > UBA796 > UBA2385 > JBEIQK01. The sequence continues at coordinate 4,628 of JBEIQK010000233.1, forward strand.
TCAAGCCGGCCAACATCATGGTGGAGGGGCCGGGGGCGGTGGTGGTGGTGGACTGGGGCATCGCCCAGCGCGCCGCCTTCGCGGCCCTGGGCGACGGCTCGTCGGGAGAGCGCGCGGTGACGGGCTCGCCGGGCTTCATGAGCCCCGAGCAGCTCCGCGGCATGCCGCCCTGGCCCTCCTTCGACGTCTTTGCGCTGGGCGCCACGCTGCAGGCGGTGCTGGTGGGCGGCACCCCCAATCCGAGCCGCTCGCCGCCCTTCCCCGTCGCCGACGCCCTGCAGGCCGTCGCCTCCGCGGCGATGGCCCCCGATCCAGCGGTGCGCACCCCCTCGGCCGAGCGGGTGGCCAGCTCCCTGCGCGCCTGGCTCGACGGGGTGCTGCGGCGCGATCAGGCGATGGCCCGGGTCGAGGAGGCCGATCGGGCCCTGCAAGAGGTCGCCGGCTGGCGCGCCCAGGCCGCCACCTCCGAGGCCGAGGCCGTGGCGCTCGGCGCGGGCATCGCCCTGTGGGAGTTGGTCGACAAGAAGCTGCCGATGTGGCGGGCCGAGGACGCCGCCGAGCGGCTGCGGGCCGCCATCGCCGGGGCCGAGGAGCGCGCCGCCCAGCTCCTGCACGCCGCCCTGTCGGTCGACCCCGAGCTCGATGTGGCCCACGAGCGCCTCGCCGATCTGCATCGGGTGCAGCACGAGGCAGCCGAGCACCGCGGCGACGGCCTGGGGGCGGCCCGGGCCGAGGCGGCGCTGCGGGCCCACAACCGCGGCCAGCACAGCGCCTACCTCGAAGGCCGCGGGCACCTCTGCCTGCGGGTGGAGCCGGCCGACGCCCGCCTGCTGCTGCACCGGGTCGAGCGCTCCGAGGAGCGGCGCCTCGTCGCCCGGCCCATCGCCCTGCTGGAGGCCCGCCAGGGTCGGGTGGAGCAGGCGCTGGCCCATGGCAGCTTCCTCATCGAGGCCTCGCACCCCGACTGCGCCACCGTGCGCCTCCCCCTCGTGCTGCGCCGCGGCGAAGAGGGCCCCGCCCCCTTCGACGAGGGGCTCTATGTGCTGCCCCTGCCCAGCCGCGAGGGCATGGGCCCCGACGACTGCCTCGTTCCGCCGGGCTGGTGCACGGTGGGCGACGACCCCAACGCCCTCGATCCGGTGAGCCCGGGGCGCTGGTGGATCGAGCCCTTCGTCATGCGCCGCCACCCGGTCACGGTGGCGGAGTACATCGACTTCTTGAACGATCTGGTCGACCAGGGCCGCGCCGACGAGGCCGCCCTGCGCCTGCCGCGGGCCCCCGTCTTGCAAAGCAACGACGATCGCGCGCTCACCATCGTGCTCAGCGACGGTCGCTACGCACCCATGCGCCCCCTCGACCTGCGGCGTCCGGCGGGGCTGCTCTCCTACGTCGACGCCCAGGCCTATGTGGACTGGATCGCCGCCCGCACCGGCAGCCCCTGGCGGATGCCCCACGAGCTGGAGTGGGAGTGGTCGGCCCGCGGCGCCGACGGCCGGGCCTACCCCTGGGGCCACCGCTACGAGGCCTCCTTCGCCGCCACCATCGACGGCCTGCGCGGCCCCCCCTGCGACGAGCCGGTCGATCTGCGCCCCCTCGATGAGAGCCCCTTCGGCATCCGCGGGCTCGGCGGCAACAGCCGCGACTGGTGCTGCAACCGCTACCAGCGCGGCGGGATGCCCCTCACCGACGATCGGGTGCTGCGGGTGGAGCCCCAGCGCGCCGAGGCCTTGCAGGGCGACGACCTGATGGTGGTGCGCGGCGGCAACTACATCAGCCGCGGCTCCATGTGCCGGGCCGCCACCCGCTTCGCCTCGCGGCCCGACATGCGCTACCACGGCGTGGGGCTCCGCCTCGCCCGCTCGGTCTAAAGCGGCGACGTGGGGCCGATCACCGGGTAGGCGGTGCTGGGGTTGGGCCCGGCGCCCAGGGTGGTGGAGAAGCGCAGCAGCGTGCTGTTGGTGGTGGCGGTGGCGAACCAGGGCGGCGTGTTGGCCGTGGCGGCGCTCCACCAGGTGAGGGCGGTGCCGTTGGCCTGGAGCCAGCCTTGGGTGGCCACGGCGTTGCCGTTCACCAGCCCCACGTTGAAGCGCAGCCCTTGGACGGTCACGACGCCGGCCGGGCTCGTGGCGAAGGGCATGGAGGCGTAGCGGGTGGCCTGCCCTGGCGCCGCGCCCTTGGGGACGCCGTCGCCGACGAGGCGAAGGCCAAAGCCGCTCGCCGGAAAGGCCGGGCCGCTCCACTTCCAGTACTCGGAGTTGGCCTGCCAGACCTGCCCGTTCTGGCTGAAGCTCTGGTTGCCCACCACCACCAGCCAGCCCAGCGCGCCGCTGCCGGTGACGCCGGTGATGTCGTAGGTGCGGATGCCGCCGGCCGAGCCGGGGTCGATCTCGCGCAGGAGCTCGGCCGCCGGGCCCTTGCCGGCCCCCTGGGCGCCGCGGGTGAGCGGATGGAAGAGCGGCAGGCCTTCGAGCCGGGCAGGCCCCTCGAAGACCGGCGTCTGGTGCAGGTCGAGGGCGGCGAGCATCGCGGCGGCCCGCTGGGTGGCCTCTGTGTATCCGATGGGGACATAGCTGCCGTCGGCATCCTGGAGCAGGCCCCAGCGGCTCATCAGGCTGGTCATCGCCCAGGTAAACCAGCCCATCGGCCGGCCGCCGATCTCCCCCTCGGCCGAGCTCTCGTGCAAGGCGCAGCCGGCCAGCACCAGATCGCGGGGGCGCAGGCGCGCGCCGGTCGCGGGGAGGGCCCGGCCGAGGCCCCGTCGCCGCCCCGTCGCCGCCGCGTGGGTCGCCCCGGCGGCGTGGCAGGTGTCGAGCACGACCGTGAGGTTGGTGTGCGGTGCGTGGCGGTCGAGCCGAGCCGACAGGTCGGAGAGCGCGATGGCGCCGGTCAGATCGGGGCCCGACACGTCGCTTGGGCAGAGGGCGGCGCCGGCCTCGCCCGCCGTCCCGTGGCCGGAGTAGCTGAGCAGGCCCTGTCCGCCGCGACCCTTGCCGAGACGCTGGGCCAGGGCGTCGACCGCGGCGAGGAGCGCGGCGCCATCGGCGAGGCCAAAGGTGGCGCCAGCCAGCGCGGCCGGCTGGTCGGCCGGGGCCAAGGGGGGAGAGGTCAACACCGTGATCTGGCTGGCCGGGACGCCGATGCGCAGGGCTACTTCGGCCCAGGCCAGCGCGTCCATCACGGCGCCGCGCAGGTCGCTGCTGCCGGCGGCCTGGCCGATGGACTGATCGAAGGTGCGGTAGTCGTTGACGCCGATGCAGAGCGCGGCGTGGGGGGCGGCGGTGGACATGGGGCCTTCCTGTTCGGTGGGGCCGGTCTAGACCCCGAGGCCCGCGCTGTCGGTGTCAGCGGCTTGCAGGCGATTGCGCTGGAGCTTGCTGATCTGAAGTTACGTAGGTGTAACGTAGTGTTTAATCGCGAAACCTGGAGGGCGCCGATCGCCGCACCTGCGGCCCCGATCACGCCTGCGCGAAATAACAAAGCTGTAACGCTGTGTTACGTCGACAACCGCCGAAAGCGGTAGCTGCTCACCGATCGGTAGGTCTGCCCCGGCCGCAGCCCGATCGACGGAAAGCCAGGCTGGTTGGGCGCGTCGGGCAGGGGCCCGGGCTCCAGGCAGAGGGCGCTGTGCCGCCCCCGGCGCCCCCCATCGGCCAGCACGGTGTCCAAAACATTGGCTGTATACACCTGTAAACCAGGCCGATCGGTCTCCAGCTCCACCGCCCAGGGGCAGGCCGGATGGCGCAGGGTCGCCGCCGGGCTCGTCTCATCGAGGAGGAAGCAGTGGTCGATGCCGTCGGTGGCCTCCAGGTCGGGGTGGTCGAGCAAAAAGCGCGCCCCCCGGCGCAGGTCCAGCGGGCCCTCCACCGGCTGCACCCCCAACACCGTCATCGCCGC